>DASYQJ010000309.1:0-4348 GCA_036005605.1 Acidimicrobiia bacterium | reverse complement strand
GAACTCATCGCGGGTCAGATCGCCTCGCCCACCGACAACCGCTGCATCGCCAGCTTGCGCAGCTCGTCGCCGCGGATCTTGGAGTTCCCGGTCAACGACAACTCGTCCTCGTCGAAGAACAGCACCCGGCGCGGAATCTTGTACGCAGCGACCCGACCGCGCAGGAAGTCGCGCACGTCGCCCTCGTCAACAGCCATGCCGTCGTGCGCCACAGCACAGAGCACGACCATCTCCCCCAGCTTCTCGTCCGGGATCCCGACCGCGAGCGCCGACTTGAGCCCCGGGTGCCGGAGCAGGGTCTCCTCGATCTCCACCGGCGACACGTTGGCGCCGCCGGTCTTGATCATCTCCGTCATGCGCCCGGTCCAGTGCAGGAAACCCTCGCCGTCGACGAACCCGGCGTCTCCGGTGTGGAAGAAGCCGTCCTCGTCGAAGCACTCCTCGGGAAGCTTCTTCACGTACCCGAGCATCATCGTCGTGCCCTTGACGGCGATCTCCCCGATCGCGTCGACGGGCAGCGCCGCGCCCGAGTCGCGATCGACGATCCGCACCAGGTTCCCGGGCAGGATCACGCCCTGGCTGCGGTCGCGAATCTCGCGGGGCGTGTCGGCCGGGAGTGAGCTGATGATCGTGCACGTCTCGCTGAGCCCGTACGCGGCGCGCGGGCTCCATGTGTCGTCGACGTGCACGCTCGGATGACGGCCGAAGCTGGTGAACGCCTCGCAGTGACGGATCGCCGACAGGTCGGTGCCGGCCCAGTCGGGATGGTCCTCGAGCTCGGCCAGCTGATGCGCCCACGCGTGCGGCGTGGTCACGTGCTCACTCTCCAGGAGATGCAGCGCCTCTCCCGGCTCGAAGTGCTCCTGAAGGACGAGGCACCCGCCGGCGGCGAGGGTCGCGCCCATCACCATCACCAGGCCCGCAGACCAGAAGAACGGGAACGCGCTCCATACCCGGACGCTCGGGTCGAGCCGGAGCTGCTGCGCGAACCGCCAGCTCTGGATGGCCGGCCCACGGTGCGGGTGCAGGACACCCTTCGGGGCCGCCGTCGTGCCCGACGTATAGATAATGAGGGCGTGGTCGGCCGGGGTGATCTCGGCGACGGACGCCTCCAACAGCTCCTCCGACACCACGTCGCCGAGACGGATGAACTCGTCCCACGGCTCGACGGCGCCGCGGCGCTCGTCCAACCCGAGCGCCGCGACCCGGCGGAGGTGCGGGAAGCGGCTGGACCGCAGCTCGCCCGGAGCCGCGCCGGCGAGCTCGGGGCACAGCACGACGAGCTGGTCGACGTACGCATGACCGAGCAGCCGCGTCTGCGTGAGCAGCAGCTTGGCGTCCGAGTGACGGAGGACGAAGTCCAGCTCCGGCGGCTCGAAGTACGTGTTCAACGGCACGGCGACGGCGCCGGCGAGCGCGACGCCGTACAGGGCCGCGACCCACTCGGGGCGGTTCCCCATGAGGATCCCGACCCGGCTGTCCTTGCCCGCTCCGGTGCCGAGCACGGCGTGTGCGACGCGCCGCGCTTCGCGTTCGAGGTCCCGGTAGCTCCAGCGCACCACCGCGCCGTCGGGCTCGTGGAAGACCACCGCCTCACGCTCGGGGTGATGGCGCGTCACCTCGAGGAGGAAGCCGCTCAGGGTGAGCGCCCCCATCCCTTCCTCGGTCTCGGGGAGCGGGCCCCGGAATGTGGTCATGCGACTGCCCGGCGCCCGCGAGCTACTCGGGGAGCTGCACCTCGACGGGCCCCTTCGCCATGACCGCGCCGTCCTGCGTGCTCATGACGACCTCGAGCGTGACGAGCGAGACGCCGAGCGTCTCGTCGTGGCGCTTGCCCGTGACCTCGGCGTCGAGGTACGTGACGTCGCCCTCGAAGGCCGGGAACCGGTACTGCACGTTGGAGTGCCTCACGAATCCCTCGTGCCCGGCCCAGTACGCGACGTAATCGAGCACCCAGGCGCCCATCGACGCGCCGTACCCGTAACCGCGCGGCATGCCGATGAGCTGCGCGTGTTCTTTATCGGCGTGCCCGCGCGACGGCCCGCGGTAGAGCCCGTCGGTCAGCGCCGGGTCCTCCTCACCGGCTTCGAGGTTGCGCTCCATCTCCGGGAGCCACCCCGCCTCCTGCAGGTGCTCGGGACCTTCCTGGTAGCTCGAGCCCCACACGGTGAACGTGTACGAGCGCCACTCGGTTGCGAAGCTGGCGATGGTGTGCGGGCCGATGGCGCGGCGCGGCAGCTGCAAGCCCTCCTCGACGTCACCCCATCGTGGCGTCTCGCCCTGGCGGTTCGAGCGGATCCATCCGAGGCGCATGGCCTCCACGTTCCCGAGCTGCTCCTCGGTCCACTCCGGGCGCGGAGCCGTCTGCTCGAAGAAGCCGAGCCGGCGCGCCTCCTCGGCGAGATAGCGCACCGACGTCGAGCGCTGCAGGGCGACGACCTCGCCCCGCTGGTTGCGGTAGAGCGTGTCACCCCGGGAGAACATCGTGGGGCCCGCGAACTTCGTGTCGGAGACCTTGTAGTCGTGGAACCGCCGCTCCATGCGCAGCAGGTCGCCGGGAAGGATGCGCGGCCCGCCGAACCACCATTCGTCGCCGCCGAAGATCATGTGCGTGCCCGGGATGCTGCCCACGATGGCGGGACCGGCGCCGTGGCCGACGTCGCAGCAGATCGTGAACGACTGCGGCGCCACGATGCGACCGAACTTCGTCTGCGCGGCGAACACGTCGTCGTAGTGGAGCGGGTTCGCGTACTGCATGCCCTGCACCCAGCGGCGGATGTCGTTCACGGCGACCGGCTCCTTGAGCTGTCCACCGCCGACGGGCTGGCCGAGATGACGATCGACGTCCGTCGTGTCCAGCGTGACCCGAGACTCCTCGACCTTGGCCATGTGCCCTGCTCCCCCTCGCGCGTCCCACCGGCCGCGCCGGCGCGCCCGCACTGTATGACACGCCCGTCAGGTCGACCACCGGAGGGTCGCAGTCTGGTAAGGATTGTGCAGGGCGCGACGGGTAGGGGGAGGTCGCGTGTTCGAGGTCATCGGGCTCAGCCTGGGGAGGCTGTCGGCAGACACCGTCCCCGCAGGAAAGCCGGTCAAGCTCGCGGGGCGCGGCACGATCCTCGCCTACGACATGCCGGGCCCCCGTGACGCCCCCACATTGCTGCTGCTCCACGGCCTCGGCGCATCCGGGCTCCTGAACTGGTTCCCGGCGTTCGGCCCCCTGAGCGAACGCTTCCGGGTCGTGGCGATGGACTTGCGCGGTCACGGCCACGGGCTGCGAGCAGGATCGCGGTACCGGCTCACCGACTGCGCCGACGACGCGATCGCGCTCATGGACGCGCTCGAGATCGAGCGCTGCATTCCGGTCGGCTACTCGTTGGGGGGTCCCGTCGCGCAGTTGATGTGGCGCCACCACCGGGACCGCGTCGACGGCCTCGTCCTGTGCGCGACGAGTCGCAACTTCCGCGGCAAGCCGCATGAGCGTTGGGGATTCTGGAGCCTCTGGGGCGCCTTGACCGCCCTTCGCCTCGCCGACGCGTTGCCGTGGCCGCGCCGCTCGCCGCCGGTCGCGGTGCCGCCGCCCGCGCCCGAAGTTCTCGACGGCGTGCGGCTCCCGCAGTGGGCGTTTCGCGAGATGCTTCGCTGCGATCCCGTCGCGATGATCGGTGCGGCGTACGCGCTCGGGCAGTTCACGTCGCACGAGTGGGTCGGCTCGATCGACGTCCCCGTCGCCGTCGTGGTCACTCTGCGCGATCAACTCGTCTCGCCGTCGCGGCAGCGCAAGCTCGCCCAGGCGATCCCGGGCGCGACGATCCACCAGGCCGACACGGACCACGCCGCATGCGTGCTCGGCGCCCGGGCGTTCGTACCCGCACTCATCGACGCGTGCGGGTCCGTCGCGGACCGCCTCGGCGGCGCCCGACGTGTCGCCTGAGCTCGGCGGCGGCTAGAACACGACGACCCACCCGAACGAGGAGGGTCACATGGAGCTCGACGGCACCCGCGTGATCGTTACCGGCGCGTCCACCGGCATCGGGCGCGTCACCTCATTGCGTCTTGCACGACGAGGGGCTCGGGTCTTTGCCGCCGCTCGCGACGAACGCCGGCTGGAGGCGCTCGCGGCCGAGCATCCCGAGATCGTGGCCGCGCCCTGTGACGTGGCGGACGACGCCGACCGCGCCGCGCTCGTCAAGAAGTGCGAGCCGGTCGACGTGCTCGTGAACAACGCCGGCGTCGGCTGGCAGGGCGTGGTCGAGACCATGCCGAGCGACAAGGTCCGGCAGCTGTTCGAGGTCAACGTGCTCGCGCTCATCGACCTCACCCAGCGGGTCCTGCCGGGGATGCTCGA
>DASYQJ010000308.1:0-3393 GCA_036005605.1 Acidimicrobiia bacterium | reverse complement strand
CCGCTGCACGGCGGCGTCGTGCTCGACCTCTGCGCGCTGTCCGGCATCGTCGACGTCGACAGCGAGTCGCTCGTGCTCGACGTCCTCCCGGGCACGTTCGGCACGTGGCTCGAAAACACGCTGCGCTCCGAACACGGCGCGACGCTCGGGCACTGGCCGCAGTCGATCGACCTGTCGACGGTCGGCGGGTGGCTCGCGTGCCGCAGCGCGGGGCAGTACTCGACGCGCTACGGGAAGATCGAGGACATGGTGGTCGGTCTCGATGTCGCGCTGGCCGACGGACGCGTCGTTCACACCGGCGGCGCGCCACGCGCCGCCGTCGGGCCCGACCTCACGCAGCTGTTCGTCGGCAGCGAGGGGACACTCGGCGTGATCACGGGCGCGCGGTTGCGGCTGCACCCGGCGCCGCAGGTGGAGCAGCGCGCCGCGTTCGGGTTCTCGTCGTTCGGCGACGGGATCGGGGCGTGCCGCAGAGTCATGCACCGCGGAGCGACCCCGGCCGTATTGCGTCTCTACGACGCCACGGAGGCCGACCGGAGCTACCAGACCGGCGACCGTCACGTCCTCCTCGCCCTCGACGAAGGTGATCCCGAGCTCGTCGAAGGCGTGATGAACGTCGTGCTCGAGGAGTGCGTCGACGCCGGGGCCGAGAGGCTCGACGACGAGCTCGTCGGCCGGTGGCTCGAGCACCGCAACGACGTCTCCGCCCTCGAGGCGCTGATCTCCCGCGGCTACGTCGTCGACACGATGGAGGTCGCCGGCCGCTGGCGCGACCTCCCGAAGATGTACGCCGAGGCCACACAGGCGATCCAGGCGGTAGGCGGAACCCTGGCGGCCTCGGCGCACTTGTCCCACTCCTACCCCGACGGAGCGTGTCTCTATTTCACCTTCGCGGCACAGGTCGAGCCGGACGGGCGCGAGGCGTACTACCGGGCGGCGTGGGACGCGGGCACCGGGAGTGTGCTCGCCGCCGGCGGCGCCCTCAGCCACCACCACGGGGTGGGGCTGAATCGGGCCCGTTTCGTGCGGGAGGGCCTCGGCGAGGCGTTCGACGTGCTGGCGGCGGTGAAGGACGCCCTCGACCCGCGCGGGATCCTGAACCCGGGCAAGCTCGGCCTCCCCGACCCCTTCGGCGACGTGGGGTGGCCGTGATGCGTGCACCGACCATGACAGTTCTGGTCCCTGCACGCATCGGGGTGCCATGAGCATCCTCGTCGTCGACGTGGGGACGTCGTCGGTGCGGGCGGCGGTCGTCGACGGGGACGCCCGCGTCGTGCACGAGGAGACGCGACCGCTGCTCCCGTCGTCGCCGGCTCCCGGCCTGGTCGAGTTCGACCCCGCCCGCATGGCCGAGACCGCGCTCGATGCCGCCCGCGCCGCACTCGACACTGCCGGCCCCGTCGACGCCGTCGGCATCGCCAACCAGCGCTGCTCGACAGTCGTGTGGGACCGCGCCACGGGCGAACCGGTCGGCCCGGCGCTCGGCTGGCAGGACCTGCGCACGGTCGGCCGCTGCCTCGAACTGCGCGGCGAGGGCCTCCGGCTGGCGCCGAACGCGTCTGCGACCAAGCTCGAATGGCTGCTCGAGCAGGCCGATCCGGAGCGCGGTCGCGACCTGTGCTTCGGCACCGTCGACACCTGGGTGGCGTGGACGCTGTCCGACGGCGCGCTGCACGTGACCGACGCGAGCAACGCGGCCGTGACCGGGCTCCTCGCCGCCGACGCGTCCGGTTGGTCGGAGGAAGCACGCGACCCGCTGCGCATCCCGGCGGGGATGCTCCCGACCATCGTCGACTCATCGGGGGTCGTCGGCGCGGCGACGGCCCTTCCGGGCGCGCCGCCGATCGCCGGGATCGCCGGCGACCAGCAGGCATCGCTGCTCGGGCAGGGCGGCGTGCACTGCGGCGACGCCAAGATCACATTCGGCACCGGCGGCATGCTCGACCTCGTGCTGGGCGAGACCCGGCCGAAGTTCGAGGCACGCGGCCCCGGCGGCACGTTCCCGATCATCTGCCGGCGCGTCGGCGGCACCGACACCTGGGGCCTCGAGGCGATCATGCTGGCGGCGGGCACGAACATCGAATGGCTGCGCGACGACCTCGGCGTGCTCGCGAGCGCGGCCGAGAGCCACGACGTCGCGTCGCAGTGCGACGACACCGACGACGTCTGGTACGTCCCGGCGCTCCTCGGCATCGGCACCCCGGCGTGGGACTACGGCGCCCGCGGCACGCTGCTCGGGCTCACACGCGGCACGCGCCGCCCGCAGCTCGTGCGGGCGGTCCTCGAAGGCGTCGCACACCGCGGCGTCGACCTGGTCGAAGCGGCCGAAGGCGACTCGGGTGTCGCCGTCCCCCACCTGCGCATCGACGGGGGCATGAGCGCGAACCCGACGTTCGTGCAGGCCCTCGCCGACGCCGGTCAGCGCATCGTCGAGGTCTCGCCGGTGCTCGAGGCGACCACGCTCGGTGCCGCGTTCCTCGCCGGACTCGCCGTCGGCACGTGGCGCGACGAAGGCGAGCTCGCCGCGACGTGGTCGCCGCGCCAGCGCGTCGATCCGCAACGCAAGCTCGACCGTGACCGCTGGCACGAAGCGTGCCGCCGCGCCGCCCGCTGGATCCCCGACCTCAGCGCGGTCGACTTTTGACGCGGCCCCGGCAACACTGGTGCGCATGACACCGCAACTCGCAACGCTCCTCGAGCAGCTCCTCGGAAAGGACCTGCCGATCGCGATCGAGGCGTACGACGGCAGCCGCCTCGGGCCGATGGACGCACCGGCCACGCTGCAGATCCGCTCCCCAGCCGCGTTGCGCCGGATCGTGCAGGCGCCGGGCGAGCTCGGCTTCGGGCGCGCCTACGTCGCCGGCGACCTCGACCTCGAAGGCGACATCTTCGCCGCCCTCGCTCTGCGCGACCACCTGCCGGACGTGAAGCTCCGACCCGCGCAGTGGATGGCCGCGCTGCGGCTCGTCGGGCCGGGCGCGCTCAAGCCCGTCCCGAAGCCGCCGGAGGAAGCACGCCTCCACGGCCGGCGCCACTCGAAGCAGCGCGACGCCGCTGCGATCTCGCACCACTACGACGTCTCGAACGAGTTCTACCGCCGCGTGCTCGGACCGTCGATGACGTACTCGTGCGCGGTGTGGACCGATCCCGCCAACACGCTCGAGGAGGCGCAGGCCAACAAGCACGAGCTGATCTGCCAGAAGCTCGGCCTCGAGCCGGGCATGCGCCTGCTCGACATCGGCTGCGGCTGGGGCGGCATGCTCCTCCACGCCGCCGAGCGTCACGGCGTGCAGGCGGTCGGCGTCACGTTGTCGAAGCGGCAGGCCGAGCTGGCCGAGAAGCGCGCCGCCGAGGCGGGGCTGGCGGGCAAGGTGGAGGTGCGGTACCAGGACT
>DASYQJ010000307.1:0-3895 GCA_036005605.1 Acidimicrobiia bacterium | reverse complement strand
TCACTTCGTCGACCGTCGGGTCGCGGTCTGGCTGCGACGCGAGGACGTCGTCCCAGGCCTCGAATCCGGCCGGTGTGTCGCCGCCGAAGGCGATGACCGCCCGCACCTTCGGGATGCGGTCGCGGATCTCGGCGACGAGCGGCGCCTGCTCGGCGTCGACGACCACGAGCGTGGCGTCGGAGTTGTCGATCACGTACTGCATCTCGTCGGCGTTGAAGCGGTACGAGAGCGGAACCGCGATCTGCCCGGCCTTGCGCGCGGCGTGGATGGTCGTGACGACCTCGAGTGAGTTGGGGCCGCACCACACGAGACGCTCCCCCGGTTGCATCCCGAGGCTCCGAAGCGCGTGCGCGAGGCGATTGACGCTGCTGTTGAGCTGCTCGAACGTGACCGCAGCGGGGCGACCGCCGCCGGCCTCGTCGACGATCACCGCGGCGCGGTCGCCCGACGCATCCGCGTGCAACCGCAACAGGTCCGGCATCGGGCACATCGGCAATCCCCCCGAAGGTCGTCGGTAGCCTACCGAAGTGCCTCGGCCGGTCCCGTTGCGGGGAGTCATCGAAGGCTTCTACGGCCCGCCGTGGTCATCAACGGACCGACTCGCGGTGATCGAGTTCGTCGCCGAACGCGGCATGAACGCGTATGTGTACGCGCCGAAGAGCGACCCGAAGCATCGCAATCGGTGGCGCGACGCGTACGACGCCGCGGAGATCGACGACTTTCGCATGCTCGTGGAGCACACAGAGGTCAACGGCACCAGGTTCGGCTTTGCGCTGTCGCCCGGTCTCGACATCAACTACCGAAGCGACGGTGACCGAGAGGCGTTGCTGGCGAAACTCGCGCCCTTGCTCGACGCCGGCGTGCAGTGGGTCGTCCTCGCGCTCGACGACATCCCGATCCGTCCCGGCCTCGCGGTCGAGCAGGCAGAGCTCACCACCTGGCTGCTCGACGCCCTGCGCTCCCGGCGACCTGATCCGCACCTGACGCTCGTCCCGACCGAGTACATCGGGACGCGACCGACGTCGTACCTCGAGGACCTCGCGGCCGGGCTTCCCTCGGACGTCGACGTGATGTGGACGGGGCCGACCGTCTGCTCACCTGTCATCCGGGCCGCCGACGCGCGTGCGTGGGCGAGCGCGCTCGGGGGTCGACGCCCGCTGCTCTGGGACAACTATCCCGTCAACGACGGCACCATGGAGCACTCCCTTCACCTCGGGCCGTACCGAGGGCGCGAGCCCGAGCTCACCGACGAGCTGGACGGCGTGCTGTGCAATCCCATGCTCCAGCCGCACGCATCCGAGGTTGCGCTGGCAACCGCGGCCGACTTCCTGTGCGCGCCGGAGAAGTACGACCCGGCCGCTTCGTGGTCACGCGCCATCGCCGCCGTCGGCAAGTCGCGTGCACCGGCGCTCCAAGCGCTGGCGGCGGCCTGCGCCGACGGGCCCTTGCTGCCGCCCGAGCACCTCGAGGCGAACGTGCTGGTCACGCGGCTGGTCGACGCGACCACCGGTCCCGAATGGCCCGAGGCAATACGCGCGATCCGCGACCACCTCGCGGCGGCACAGGACGCCCGGCGGGCCTGGGCGGACGCCGGTGACGAACCGCTCGCGGCAGAGCTCGAACCGTGGCTCGCCGCCGCGGCCGTCGAGGCCGAGGCCGGCCTCGCCGCGCTCCGGCTGATCCAGCACACGTATCCGGTCGCGCACATCTCGCGCGACGGCAACGGGAAGGCCCTCGGCCCCGACGCCGAGCTGGCCATGGTGCACGCGTTCGCGGCGGTGTTCTCGTGGAGCGCGGCGCGCCGTCGCAAGCACGTCGTGTTCGGCCCACGCTTCGCCTTCTACCCGGCCGTCATCCAGCTCGACGACGGCCGACCGGGACTCGACATCGACCTCGCCGTCGTGGAGGACCAGTCGGCAATCGACCGGCTCTGCCGCTTCGCGCTCGCGCGCTACCAGGCGTGGGCGCAGCGGCCACCGGACCCGCTCCGGGTCACGGCTGACGGCGCCCCGGTCGCCGTAGCAACGGACGGCTCGTTCTCCGCACCGGGCACGAAAGTCGTGGTCGTCGCCGTGGGACCGGACGCCTCCGAGATACCGACCGCGGATGCCGCGTTGCCGTTCCCAGATGCGCGGCTCGCCTGAGGACATGCCAGTGCTCTCCGTCGTCATGCCCGCGCACAACGAAGCCGGATATCTCGAGACCGCCGTCCAGGACGTCGACGAAGGCTTGCGCACCCGCGGCCACGAGCACGAGATCCTGGTCGTGGAGAACGGATCCACCGACGACACACTGGACATCGGCCAACGCTTGGCCGCCGAGCTCGCTGCGGTTCGGGTCTCCACGCGCGCAGTTGCCGACTACGGCGCCGCATTGCGTGACGGCATCCTGGCGGCGAGCGGAGCGATCATCGTCACCTTCGACGTCGACTACTACGACCTCGGTTTCGTCGACGGCGCGCTGGCGTTGCTGACGGGTTCCGCACCGCCGGCCATCGTCGTGGGCTCGAAGCGCGCGCCGGGAGCGCGCGACGAGCGGCCCTGGCCCCGTCGGCTCGTCACGACCGTGTTCAGCTTGCTCCTGCGGGCGGTGTTCTCCTTGTCGGTCTCCGATACGCACGGCATGAAGGCGATGCGGCGCGTCGACGTGGAGCCGATCCTCGAGCGCTGTCGTTTCCGGACCGACCTGTTCGATACCGAGTTGGTCATCCGGACCCAGCGCGCGGGGCTCCCGATCGCGGAGCTGCCCGTCACCGCGCAGGAGCGGCGGCCGTCACGTACGCCGATCTGGCAGCGGGTGCCCCGGACGCTGGTCGGGATGATCGAGCTGCGGCTCACGCTCTGGCGCGAACAGCGAACCTCGACGTGACGCACGTGCTCGCAGCCGGGGGCATCTGCCCGCCGGGTCCGCCGGCGCCCGGATGGATTGCGATCGACGGCGGGCTGATCGTCGAGGTCGGCTCGGGGCCCGCGCCCGCCGGCGCCGTCGACGCCGGATCGGCGCTGCTCGCGCCCGGGTTCATCGATCTCCAGGTCAACGGGGTGGACGACGTCGACTTCGCCTCCGCCGACGCCGACGACTGGCGCCGTGCCGGCCGCGCGCAGCTCAAGGAAGGCGTCACCGCGTACTGCCCCACGCTCGTGACCGCACCGCTCGACGACTATCCCGAGGGGCTCGAGCGCGTCCGAGCGGCACGCGCCGGCGCGGCGGACCGGACGCTCCCGACGATTCTCGGCGTCCACCTCGAGGGGCCGTTCCTGGGCGGGGCGCCCGGTGCGCATCCCGTCGCCCTTCTGCGCCCTGCCGACTGCGAATGGTTGCGCTCCTTGCTCGCCACGTTCCCGAACCTCGTGACAATCGTGACGCTCGCGCCCGAAGCCGACCCCGGCTTCGCCGCGACGCGCCTCCTCGACGAGCGGGGCGTAACGGTCGCGCTCGGTCACTCCACCGCGACGTACGAGACGGCGCGTGCCGCGGCCGACGCGGGCGCGCGGCTCGTCACGCATCTGTTCAACGGCATGGGCCCGCTACACCACCGCGAGCCGGGTCTGGCCGGCGCCGCCCTCGACGACGAGCGCCTGACGCCCACCGTGATCGCCGACCTCGTGCACGTGCACCCGGCCGCGCTGCGATTCGCGATCCGCAGCAAGCAGAACGTGGGCCTCGTCACCGACCGGGTCGCGACCACGGGCCTGCGCGTCACCGAGGACAGCGGCGCTCGTCTCGCCGACGGAACTCTCGCCGGATCGACGCTGTCGATGGCGCGCGCGGTGCAGAATACCGTCGGGTTGGGCGTGCCGGTCGAGCGCGCCGTTGAGATGGCGGCGACGATCCCGGCCGGCGCGCTCGGGCTGACCGACCGCGGGCGCATCGCGCCGGGCATGCGCGCCGATCT
>DASYQJ010000306.1:0-13648 GCA_036005605.1 Acidimicrobiia bacterium | reverse complement strand
GGCTCGGAGCACCGCCGAGTGGATCGCGCGGTTGTCCTCGTTTGCGCCCACCTCCGCCCACGGGTCGGCGGTCGGTGGGTCTTCGACGAGGTAGTCACCCTCGAGGATGATCTGGACGCGCACCTTCGCCACCTTCGCGGCAAGGATCGCCTCGGCGATCGCCCGCGAGTCCAGCTCCTGCACCGCGATGAGCAGTCGCTTCTTGGCGCCGCCGATGAACGTACGCACCACGGCGTCGAGATCGTCCGGACCACCCAAAACGGTCGGGCCGGCGTAGAACTCGACGGAGCCCAGGTTCAGTCCCATCCCCGGCTCCTCTGACGGAACTCCGACGCAGTCTCGCGCCGGACCGCCACTCGATTCGACTGGCCGAGTGCACCGAGCCGCCGAGAATCGAGCAGGGTCAGAAGCGCCAGCGCTGACCCATGCGGGATGATGGCCACGTGATCGGACGTTTGGAGAAGACGGTGCTCGATTGCCCGGATCCTCGGGCGCTCGCCGCGTTCTACTCAGAACTGTTAGGGATGCGAGTCAACGAAGACCTTGGCGACTGGGTGGTCATCGGTCTCGAGCCCGGCGCGCGTCAGCTGGCATTTCAGCGAGCATCGAAGTGGGTCCCGCCCAGATGGCCTGATCCGGAGCACCCACAGCAACTGCACCTCGACATCCGAGTTGACGATGTGGACGAAGCGGAGCGTGCCGTCGTAGGACTCGGTGCTCGCCGGGTGCCCGCCGACCGGGAGATGGGTTTCCGAGTATTCGTGGACCCGGTTGGCCATCCGTTCTGCTTGGTATTCGGACGACCGCCCGGTTCCTAGTCAAGAGCAAGGATCCCGAGAGCGCGGCGGTCTTCGGACGGTCCGAGGCGACGGCCGTTCTCGTTCCTCGAGCCCGCGACAGACTTTGGCGTTCCGCGCCGTGGCGGCGCCACAGAACGACGCACCCAAACGACGGCGAGTCGGCACAACTGGGCAACACGTAACGGCACCTATGGCGCGGCGAGTTCTACCTAGCGGTACGCGCCGCCCCCGGCGAACATGCCCTGATGCCAGCGGTCCGGTGTGAGCAGTAACGCACGCGGATAGTCCTCGAACATCCAACGGGCGAAGTGGCGCCGGGTCCAGGGCGTCAAGCCGGCGGTCCGCACCGCTAACGCGGCGCCGCGGCGCGAGCGGAGCACGCGCTGGAGGGCGGCCGCGAAACGCAGGTCGCGCCCGAGCGCGCGCCGAACGCCTTCGGTGTACCGGCGCCCGGCACCGTCGGGCTTCCCCGTTGCGATCGCGTCGACTGCTACGAGCGCCGTCTCGATCGCCTGCGCGATGCCCTCCCCGGTGAGCGGGTCGACCACGTTGGCGGCGTCACCGACGTACAGCACGCGCCCGTCGGTGAGCGCGTCGTATTCGAACGATGCCGGGATCGGCCAGGCGCGGTGCGTCGCCTCGGGCTCGGCGGCCGGTCCGAGCACGGTGCGCACGCTCGGACGGGTGAGCAGCTCGCGCCAGCGGGCGTTGAGCTCCTTGCCGGACATGCCCGGACGGCGCAGCACGCCGAAGCCGACGTTGGCGCGCCCTTCGGGCAGCGGGAACACCCAGGCGTAGCCCGGCAGCAGGTCGGCCTCGAAGAGCACGTAGAGCCGCGGGTCGTCGACGCCGCGGAAGTACTGACGGAACGCGTGCCACGTGCCGAGCTCGGGTGGTGCCGGCGGTCGCAGGCAGCGCCGCACGAACGAGTAGTGCCCGTCGGCCGCGATCAGGAAGCGGGCCCGGACCGAGCCGTCGCCGGCCGTGGTGGCGGTGATGCCGTCGCCGTTCATATCGATGCCCGTGACGGCGACGCCGTCGCGCACCTCGACGCCCGAACGCCGGGCGGTGTCGACGATGGCGGCGTCGAGCTCGACGCGCGGCACGACCGCGGCGTGATCACCGTCGTCCGCCAGGGGGAGGGAGACGTGCCGCCCGTCGGGTGCGACGAGGACGGTCTCGCGGACCGACATGTAGCCGGGAAGTCGGCGCAGGTCGACGCCGAGCTGCTCGATGAGGCGCAGGGCCGCGGTCGTGAGGCCGTCGCCGCAGGTCTTGTCGCGCGGGAAGGAGGCCTTGTCGACGACCAGGACGTCCAGTCCCCGTCGTCGGGCGGCCAGACCCGCGGCCGCGCCTGCAGGCCCGGCACCCACCACGAGGACATCGACGGCCGTCGACACGCCGCCGACGGTACTGCCGTCCTCGGCGGCCGATCCGATCGCTTCGACGTGGGCGGCCCCGGCGGGCCAGAATCACCGACGGCCTTTCTGGGCAAACAGGAGTGGTATGAACATCGCTGTCTGCGTGAAGCAGATCCCCGACCCGGCCACGCCGGGTGAGCTCGATCCCGAGACGAAGACGCTCAAGCGCGAGGGCAAGCTGATCCTGGACGACTCCGACGCCTACGGCGTCGAGATGGCCCTCCAGCTCGCCGACGCCGCCGGCGGCGGCGAGGTCACGCTGATCTCGATGGCCCCCAACGACGAGGTGTCGGGGCTGCGCACGGCGCTGGCGATGGGGGCCGCCAAGGCCGTCCTCGTCTCCGACCCGGTCCTCCAGGGCTCCGACGCCCTGTCGACGGCGAAGGTGATCGCCAAGGCGGTCGAGCGTGCCGGCGAGATGGACCTCGTGCTCACGGCCACCGAGTCGACCGACGGCTACACCGGCACCGTCCCGGAGCAGGTTGCCGAGCTGCTCGGCTGGCCCTCGCTCACGTTCGCCAAGCACATCGAGACCGCCGACGGCAAGGTCAAGATCCAGCGGCAGACCGAGGCGGGCTTCGACATCGTCGAGGCGTCGCTGCCCGCCGTCGTCAGCGTCACCGCCGGCGTCGTCGAGCCGCGGTACCCGTCCTTCAAGGGGATCATGGCGGCCAAGAACAAGCCCGTCGACAACGCCAAGGTCGCCGACCTCGGCTTGTCCGAGGACGAGGTTGGCTGGAAGGGCGCCCGCCAGGAGATCACGTCGATCGAGGCGGCACCCGAGCGCCAGGCGGGCGAGAAGATCGAGGACGAAGGCGACGCGCACGAGCGGATCGTCGCCTTCCTCGAGCAGCTCAAGGTCATCTAGGAGGCCACTGCACATGCCCCTTCCGAAGGTATGGGTCTACGCCGAGGGCGAGGACGGCAAGGCGACCTCGGCGACGCTCGAGCTGCTCACCAAAGCGCGCGAGATCGGCGACACGGTCGAGGCCGTGTACTCGGGCGCAGACGCCGACACGATCGCCCCCCAGCTCGGCGAGTACGGCGCGACGAAGGTCCACTCGGTCGACCATGGCTCGTCGCTCAGCGGCGTGATCGGAAGCGCGCTGCTCGCCAAGCTCGTCGCCGACGAGCAGCCGGACCTGATTCTCTTCGCGCAGAGCTACGACGGGCGCGACGCGATGGGCCGGCTCTCGGTGAAGCTCGACCGGCCCGTGCTGACCAACGGCAACGGCGTGGAAGTGGACGGCGACACGGTCGCCGTGAGCACGGCGGTGTTCGGCGGCAACACGATCGTGACCACGGCCTTCGCGGGTGAGAAGCCCTACCTCGCCGGCATCCGGCCGAAGTCGTTCGCACCCGAGCCCAGCGGCGGGGGCGCGGCCGAGGTCGTGAAGGTCGACAGTGTCGACGCCGGGCGCGCCGCCGAAGCGCAGGTGCTCGATCACCACGTCGAGGAGCAGGAAGGCCCGAAGCTCGAGGACGCCGACGTCGTGGTGTCGGGTGGCCGCGGGCTCGGCAGCGCCGAGGCGTACGAGCCGCTGGTGGAAGAGCTGGCGAAGGTGCTCAAGGGTGCATCGGGCGCGTCACGCGCGATCGTCGACGCCGGCTGGGTGCCGTACTCGAAGCAGGTCGGTCAGACGGGCAAGACCGTGAAGCCCAAGGTCTACATCGCGATCGGCATCTCGGGTGCGACGCAGCACATGGTCGGCATGAAGGGCTCCGACAACATCATCGCCATCAACAAGGACCCGGAGGCGCCGATTTTCAGCGTGTCGGACCTCGGCGTCGTCGGCGATGCTTCGAAGGTGGTGCCCAAGCTCATCGAGGCGCTGAAGGCGAAGACCTAGCGCCAGCTCGAGCTCCTAGGGGTGCATGTCCTCGGGCGCGACGTCACGCGTGTGCGTGGCGAAGTTCCACTGATGCCCTTGGGGATCCTCCGCCGCATAGGTCCGGTCGCCGTAGAACGCGTCCTCGAGCTCGCGCACGATCTTGGCGCCCGCGCCCTTCGCCTGCTCGAAGTGCTTGTCGACGTCGTCGACGTACACGTACACGATGCTGTGCGCATGACCGTGGGACCCCGGGTTCTGGTACTCGGGGCCGGGCGTGCCCATCATGACGACACCGTCGGCGAGTCGCACCTCGGCGTGATTGACCTTGCCGTCCGGCCCCGACATGCGCACGTCTTCGGTGAAGCCGAACGCCTTGGTGAGAAAGTCGAGCGCGGCGGCGCAGTCCTCGTACAAGAGGTACGGCGTGACACGCGGGAAGCCTTCGGGCGGGTTCGCGACCATGGCGATCCTCCTTTGCGCGGACTCGCGGCGAATCTACGCCCCGCCCCGCCGATCCGCTGCGGGCGTAGTCTGCGGAGGTGACGACCGTCGCAGAGCGACTCCGCGAGGTGCGGACGAAGATCGACTCCGCGTCCAACGCCGTCCGTGCGGATCAGGGTGCGTCTCCGGTGCTGACCGCGGTGGTGAGCGAGTTCGCCAAGAAGGCGGAGAAGGCGACAGGGGCCGAGGACGAGCGAGCCGCCGTCATCGAGCTCGAACAAGCCGGCGATAGCGCGAAGGTGGCTGCGGAAGCCGACACCGGCGTGTCGGACGCCACGCGCGAAGCCGTGCTGGACGCGCACCTGGCGATCTGCATCGCCAAGTCGAAGCTGTAAGCGCTCCGGTCAGGCAGTCGCTTCGCGGGGCCGATGGCCGCGACGGCCGCGTCACAATCGACGAGTGCGGATTCGGCGAGCACGACCCGACGAGATCGAGGTCGTACTCGCCGTCCTCGCGGACGCGGCGGCGTGGCTGCGAGCGCGGGGAGTCGAGCAGTGGCCCGACCAGTTCCCGACTGACTGGGTGACGCCGGCGATCGAAGCCGGCGAGACCTGGCTCGCCGAGCTCGACGGCCGGATCATCGGCAGCCTCGTCGAGCAATGGGACGATCCGCTCTTCTGGGCCGGGTACCCGAGCGACGCCGGATACCTGCACCGGCTCGCCGTTCGCCGGCACGGTGGCGGTCTCGGAGCTCGCTTACTTCTCTGGGCGGAAGACCACGCGGCCGGCGAGGGCAAGACGTATCTGCGTCTCGACTGCGTCGCGTCGAACGAGTCGCTGCGCGCCTACTACGAGCGCGCCGGGTACGACCACGTCGGCGACGTGACCGTCGGCGAGTTCACCCAGGCCCGTTACCAGAAGCGCATCGGGGCGTGATCCGCTAGGCAGCGCCGTCGGGGATCCAGGAGCCGTGGAAGCCGAACGGCACCCGCTGCGGCAGCGTGACGGTGGCGACGGGCGATCCCGAGATGTCGGTGGCGTCGAGCACGACGAGGCCGCTGGCGTCACGCCCCTCGTCGTAGACGACGGAGAGCAGCCACCCCTCGTCTTCGCCCGCGTCGTCCGCCGCCGGCACGAACACGCCTTCGCTCGCGTGCTTGCCGGGACCGAATTTGTGCGCCTCCGTGGAGCCGGCTTGGAGGTCGTGCTTCAACAGCTGCCCGAACTGGACCCAGTCGTCGTCGCGACCCACGTACGAGGTGTATCCGTACCGGTGGCGACGACCGATCACGCGGTCGTCGACACGCGGGAACTCCTGAGGACGGTCATCGAGTCGCTCCTCGATGACCTTGCCGGCGTCGAGGTCGATCGTCCAGCGGTCAAGCGTCGGTGGCAGCTCGGCCGGTCCGTGGAGGTCCGTGTCGAACATCTTCGGATGCCGGACCACGTCGATGACCACGCTGCCGTTGTCGTCGTACGCGTTGAGCGGGTGGAAGACGTAGCAGAGCTCCACGTCGAACCAGCGCACGTCGGCGTTGCCGCCATCGCGCGGCATCACGCCGACGCGTGCGCCGTACTCCGGCTTCCATGCGGCCGGGAACGGCCGCTTGCCGACGAGATCGAAATCGAACACCACGGGAAGGTCGAGGAACACGACGTTGCGCTCGGTGATGGCCCAGTCGTGAACCATCGACGGTCCCTGGATGTCGATGTCCTCGCTCCGGACGAGCTCCCCATTTGCGTTCACGACGTGGTAGCGCAACCACGGTGGGCCGAACGGGTCGTAGCCGAAGAAGAGCATCTCGCCCGTGACCGGGTCCACCTTCGGGTGCGCGGTCATCGCCGAGCGGAGCTTGCCGCCGAAGTCGAACCGGCCGACGGTCGACAGATCGGGGCTCACCTGGGTGGGAAGGCACACCTCGACGAGGGCGAAGATCCTGCCTGCGTGCGTGACGACATGCGTGTTCGCCACGCTCGAGCCCACCGGGAACACGTCCTCGGGCTGCCCGGGGATCGGGTCCTCGCCGAGGAGATCGAGCGCCTGGTCGGTCCGCACCCACCGGTTCCGGTAGGAGACGGCTTTGCCGTCGCGCAGTTCGATCGCGTGGAGCATTCCATCGCCCATGAACCAGTGGTACGCGGCGGGGTCGGGCGCGATGGGGTTCGGACCGTTGCGGAGCAGCCGTCCGCGCAGATCCTTCGGAATCGCGCCCTCAACGGGGAGGTCGGTCGCGGTCAGCTCGTCGTTGACGGGTGCGAAGTTTCCGGCGAGGTAACGGTTCTCGACTGTGGTGCTCATGCGGTTGCTCCTTGGTCCTCGTGAGCGGGTTCGCTCAGGCCGAAGTTCTGGACGGTGCAGACGTGGTCGACGAGTAACTCGATGTCGGGCCACGGGAAGCCCGGCAGCGAGATGAGCAACGACGTGACGCCGTGGACGGCGGCCCATACGCCTGTTGCCGCCAGCACGGGATCGACCGGTCGGAACGCGCCGGCGTCGATGCACCGTTGCACGGCTTCTACGAGATGTTGGAACGCGCGTGCGCCGGCGCCGACGACGATGTCGCGCTGCTGCGCGCTCTCGGTGCGCGTCATGAACAGGATTCGGTACGGCTCGGGGTTCTCGAGCCCGAAGCGGACGTACGCACCGCCGCGGCGGCGCAGGCTCTCGACCGGGTCGTCGGTCGATCGACCTGCTTCCTCGATGACCGCGTCGAACGCCTCGAAGTGCCGCTCGCACACAGCGAGGATCAGCGAGTCCTTGTCGGGGAAGTGCAAGTAGATCGACGGCGGTGTCACGCCCACGGCGTCGGCGATCGCGCGGATCGACACCGCCTCCGCGCTTCCCGTCTCGATCATCAGGCGCTCCGTCGCGGCGAGGAGATCCGCGCGCAAGGTGTCGCCCTCTCCGCGGCGTGAACGTGGTCTCTGCTTGGCTGCGGGCGATCGGGTGGCTGTCATCGTGATCCCACCGGCTCTGCGATCGGTTGCTCGGGCGGGGGTTCGGGCTCGGGTTCCTCGGTCTCGCTGATCCCGATGCGATTGTGGAGACGCCGCATCCACTCCGGCGCCCACCAGTTCGCCTCGCCCGCGATGCGCATGAACGCCGGTACGAGGGTTGCCCGGATCACGAAGGCGTCCATGAGCACGGCGATCGTCAATCCCAAGCCGAAGATCTTGATGAACGACACGCCTGATGTCGCGAAGGCGATGAACACGACGCTGATGAGCACGGCGGCTGCCGTGACGATCCGACCGGTGCGTTCGAGACCGACGGCGACCGATCGCGTGTTGTCGCCGGTGCGGTCGTGCTCCTCTTTGATGCGCGAGAGCAGGAAGACCTCGTAATCCATCGACAGCCCGAAGGCGAGGCAGAACAGCAGCAGCGGGACCGTCGCCGGGAGCGTGCCGGTGGGCGTGAAGTCGAGAACGCCGGACAGGTGGCCGTCCTGGAAGATCCACACGAGAGCCCCGAACGTCGCACTGAGGCTGAGGACGTTGAGGATCAGCGCCTTGATGGGAACGAGGATGCTCCCGAACATCAGGAACAGCAGCACGAAGGTCGCCAGCGCAATCAGCCCGGCGGCGAGGGGCAGCCGCGAGAAAAGCGACGCCTTCGAGTCGACGAGCTCGGCCGAGTTCCCGCCGACGAGGACGGGGAACGGCGCCGGGACGTTGCGTACCGATTTGGCCAGACGTTCGCCTGCGTCGGAGTACGGCTCCACCGCAGGAACGACGGATAGCCAGGTTGCGTCACGGGCGGAGAAGCGAGCGGTGATCGGTCCGGGGCCGGCCACCTGCTGGCCCTTGATGTAGCTGCCGGTGAGGGCGTCGACGCGGGCGGCGCCGGGCGTCCGCGACAACGCAGCTGCGTACCGATCGATCTCGCCGCTGCGCGCGGCGGGGTCGCCGATGTCGGTGGCGACGACCTGGAGGGTGAGCGCCTCGTTGGACGCGAACCGCGAGCGAATGTCGTCCTGCACCTGCCGGCTCGACGCGCTGGTCGGCAGCACGCGGTCGTCGGGCAGGCCGAATTGGATGCGCAGGAACGGCAGCCCCAACAGGATCAAGAGCGCGGTGACGCCGACGGCAATCGGCACGGGGCGGCGCATCACCACGGTGGCGATGCGGTGCCAGACGCCCTCGCCCACCGGCTTCGGGTCCCGACGCAGCAAGCGCAGCGAGTTGACCCTCGGTCCGAGCACCGCGAGCAGCGCCGGCAGGCTGACCACCGCCCCGACGCCCGCAAGAAGTGCGACACCGATGCCGGCGTAAGCGAACGACCTCAAGAAGGCGAGCGGGAACACGAGAAGCGCGGCGAGCGCAACCGCGACCGTGAGCGCGCTGAACGCGACCGTCTTGCCCGCGGTCTGGACCGTGCGGACGACGGCGTCGTACGGCGCGCGCCCGTTATGGAGCTCCTCGCGATAACGCGAGACGACGAACAGGCTGTAGTCGATCGCGAGCCCGAGCCCCATGCCGGTCGCGAGGTTGAGGGCAAAGATCGACACGTCGGTGAGCGAGGAGATGATCAGCAGCACGAGGAAGGTCCCGACGATCGCCAGCGCGCCGACGACCAACGGGAGACCGGCCGCGACGACACTGCCGAACACGAGCACCATCAACAGCAGCGTGATCGGGAAAGCGATGAGCTCGGCGCGCAGGAGGTCCTCCTCCACCTGCGAGTTCACCTGCCGGAAGACCTCGCCGAAACCTCCGACGCGCACCGTGATCGCCGCGTCGTCGCGCGTGTACCGAGGCGAGAGATCCCTGGCGGCGTCGAGGACCTGGTCCTCGTCCCCACGCAGCGAGGCGAGCACGAGCGCCTGACGCCCGTCCTTGCTGCGGAGCGGGGGCGGGCTCCCGGCGCCCCAGTACGAGACGGAGCGGGCGACCGACTTCTCGGCCGCCAGCCGGGTCGCGAGCGCCTCGGCCTCGGCCTGAACGTCCGCATCGTCGACCGTTCCGCGCTTGGCCGTCACGAGCAGCACGAGGTCGGGCTGTTGCTTCCCGAAGTCGCGCTTGATGACGTCCGCAGCCCGCGAGGATTCCGACGCCGGATCGTCGAAGCCACCGCTGCCCAAACGGGATGCGACGCCACCACCCAGCAGGGCGGCGGCGATGAAGAACACCACTGTGCCGACGAGCACCGCCTTGCGGTGGGCGACGGCGAAACGACCGAGGCGAGTGAGCAGGACCGGGCCCCCAACCGAGTGTGTTATCGCTGATAAGTCAGCGCGGCTTCATCATCGGCCGACCCTCCGGCCCTGGCTAGATGACGTGGGTCACAACGCCCACCGCGTCTGAAACGAGACGTCCGACCCCCCGAACAGGTCGAACAAGAGATGGACCGGAGGTCGCGCATGACCGTCGGGATCGCCGTAGGGCTGGCGGCCGGGCTGTGGCTGTCGGTGTGGCTCTCCGTCGCGGTCATCGTGCCGTTGTTCGAGGAAGCCACGTGCTCGGGCATCGAGTTTCGGGCCGGCGCCGTCAACCCGTCGAGCGAACCTGGCAGCCGGCCTCCGATCGGAGGCACCGGCGGGCTCGCCGGGAAGCTGCGCGCGGCGCTCCGACGCGAGGGCGCGGCCGTCTACTGCCACGACTTCGCCGACCCATTCGTCCTCCGTGTCGGGAGCACCTACTACGTGTTCGCGACGAACAACCTGGACGATCGCATCCCGGTTCTCACCTCGAGCGGGCTGTTCGGCACCGCGCACACGGGCGAAGCGCTGCCGAAGCTTCCCGCGTGGTCTTCACCCGGCGGGGTCTGGGCCCCGGCGGTGCTGCCCCGCCCGGGCGGTTACGTCCTCTACTACACGACTCGGGCGCGCCATCCGGACCGGGAGTGCCTGTCACGCGCGTTCTCGAAGGAACCCGGCGGGCCGTTCGTCGACGATTCGAGCGGTCCTCTCGTCTGTCCCACCAACGGGGGAGCGATCGACCCGAGCCCGCTCGTCGCCGCTGACGGCAGCGCGTATCTGTTGTGGAAGAGCGATACCACCGGCGGGATCGTCGCCCAGCCGCTCGCGCCGGACGGTCTCACTCTCGTCGGTGACGCACAGCCGATTCTGCAAGCGGATCAGCTCTGGGAGGCCGGCGTCGTCGAGGCGCCGAGCATGGTCGGGTACGAGGGCCGCTACTACCTCTTCTATTCGGGCAACAACTGGTCGACCTCGAGCTACGCCATCGGGTACGCGGTGTGCGAGTCACCGATGGGGCCGTGCACGAAGCCCGCGGCAGGGCCCTGGCTCGCTTCGACCGGCAAGGCGGAGGGGCCCGGCGGCGAGGACGTGTTCGTGGACGCACAGGGCCAGCTCTGGATGACCCTGCACGCCTGGGTGCGCGGAAGAGTCGGCTATCCCCAGGGCGCGCGCAATCTCTTCGTCGTCAGGCTGACCTTCGTGGACGGCGTGCCCACCGTCGGATAGGGGATCAGCCGCCTTACGGCTCGGTTCCGGGGAGATAGTCCCGGAACACGTCCATCTGCTTCCAGTCCGGCACCGGGGGCACGTGACCGGGGCGGGGGGAGTACACGGAGCGCTCGACCACCTGCATCTTGTGGATGTAGCGGGGGCAGTTCGGGAAGATCCGCTCCGCGTGCACTCGCACGATCAGTTGCGCGCCCTCGAACGAGCTCAGCAGCTCGTCGTCGTCGTGCAGCGACGCGATGCCGTTGATGCGCATCCGATTCGGGCGCTCGAAGTCGACGAACAGCATGCCGACCTTCGGGTTGACGAGCACATTCCCGAGGCTGCGGAACATGCCGTTGCCGTCGTAGCTCGGGAACGCAATCGTGCTCTCGTCGACGACGCGCACGAAGCCGGGCTGCCCACCCTTGTACGAGCAGTCCGGCCAGCCGTCGGCGTCGGCGGTGGCGAGGAAGAACATCGGCACGCGTTCGATGAACGCGCGGTCGTCGTCGCTGAAGCGGTCGTGGACCGTGATCTGCTCGAGCCGGTCGGCGATCCGCCGGCTGTCGAAGCGGTCTTGGAGCTCTCGCGACCCATCGTGGTACATGGCCATGCGGCCACGGTACGCCCGCGGCGCCCCTGGCGGACGCCCCAGGCGGCGTCGTGGCGACGGGCTCACCCCGCGTCGACGTCGATGTCCAGGAAAAGAGGAGCGTGGTCCGAAGGCAGCTTGCCCTTGCGGGCGAATCGGTCCACCAGGCTCCAACGGATGCGGTCCACAAGCGGCTCGGTCACGTACGCGAGGTCGATGCGCATGCCGCGGTGTTCGTGGAAGTCGCCGCGGCGGTAGTCCCAGTAGGTGAACAGCTTCTCCTGGGGGTACAGGGCGCGGAACCCGTCGACGAACCCCCAGTCGCGCAGCTTGGCGACCGCGGCGCGTTCGGGCTCGGTGACGTGCGTGTCGCCGATGAACGCCTTCGGCGACCACAGGTCGCGGTCCTCGGGCGCGACGTTGAAGTCGCCCATCATCACGATCGGGTCGCTGGGCTTGTACGTGGCGGCGATCCAGTCGTGGAGGCACTCGAGCCACGCCAGCTTGCGCTCGTAGAACTCGCTGCCGACCTGGCGGCCGTTCGGCACGTACACGCAGATCACGCGCACGCCGCCGCACATGGCGGAGAGGAGGCGGGCGTCGCCCTCGTACGGGTCGACGAGCTCGGTGCCGTCGAACCCGGAGGTGACGTCGGCGACGCCGGCGCGGGATAGGATCGCCACGCCGTTCCATTGCCCTGGCCCGTGGTGCACGGAGTCGTACCCGAGCGTCTGGAAGGTCAGCTGCGGGAACGAGTCGTCGGAGAGCTTGGTCTCCTGGAGGCACAGCACGTCGGGCTCGGCGTACTGCAGCCATTCCTCGACCCGGGGGAGGCGGGCCTTCAGCGAGTTGACGTTCCAGGTGGCGAAGCGCACAGCGTTTTGGAACCTACCCGACGTAGTTCGGGTTCGAGACCAGGAGTTTCGCCCGGACGGATTCCCGGACGGCGGCGACAACGTCGTCGCGGCGGTCGTCGACGGACCCGTCCCGGATCCGGGCCGCCAGCTCGGTCGTCAGCGTGGCGAGGTCGGCGTCGTGGCCGAGCAGCGCACCCAGCCGGGCCCGCTCGGCGGCGTCGAGGTCGGGTCCGAGACGGAGCTCACGCTCGAGCATCCCGAGCGCATTGACCGCCACGCGGCTGTGGAACTGCACCCGGCCTTCCACCGCGGGCATCGCGTCGTGTTCGAGGAACTCTCGGATCGCCTCGAGCAGCTCGATGGCAGTCGGCCGGTCCTGCATCACGCCTCTCCTTCGCTTCGGCTGCCGCCGGCGGGGTCGATGAGCTCGAGGAGGTCCCACTCCATCTCGGCGACCCGCCGTCCCAGCGTGGCCAGCTCCACGGAGCGGACCGTGCCCTCGAGATGCGTGAAGGCCTGGATCTCGCAGATCACACCCCACTTCAGCGTGCCCATCGCCTCCCAGAAGCGGAGCTCGAGCGGGTCGACGTCACGTCCGCCCGCCGCCCGGTACGCCGCGAGCAGGTCATCCACGCTTCCGAACCCGCCGACGCGTTGATCGGTCACACCGAAGCGCCACGACTTCACGCACAACCAGCCCAGGTCCTCGACCGGGTCGCCCAGGTGCGCGAGCTCCCAGTCGAGCACGGCTCGAAGGCCGTCCCGGTCGACGACCAAGTTGCCGTTGCGGAAGTCGCCGTGCACGAGCGCCGGTTGCGGCGGGTCGGGGGGCGCGTGCTCGGCGAGCCAGCGCAGACCGAGCTCGAACGCGGGGTGAGGTTCGCCGAACCCGTCGAGGTACCCGCGGTAGAGGTCGATCTGATCCCGTGCTCCCTGTACAGGAAGCTCCGGCAGGCGCGCCAAGTCGAGCGCGTGGATGCGCGCCGCCTGCTCGCCGCATTGACGGGCGAGCACCGGTCGGGCCGCCGCGTAGGTTTCGTCCCGCAGGATGCGGCGCGGGATCGTCTCGCCCTCGATCCGTTCCATCACGAAGCCCGAGCCGAGCCCGTCGTCCGGTTCGAGCAGGAGCAAGACCCGCGGCGTGGCGACGCCGCCCTGGTGGGCCGCGTCCAGCAGCGCGAACTCGACCGAGCGGTCCGACTGCCCGATCGAGGCCGCGGGATCGCGGCGGAGCACGAGGGCGTGGCGGGCGCCGTCGGCGGTGACCGCATCGAAGGACCACGTCTCGCGTGATGCCC
>DASYQJ010000305.1:0-15348 GCA_036005605.1 Acidimicrobiia bacterium | reverse complement strand
ATCGCGTCGAGGTACCGCTCGACGACGCCGGTCACGGCTACCAGCGCGGGCCGGGCCGCGTGACGGCGTCGGACAGGAGCTCGAGATACTTTGCACGTGGGACGTCGACGGCGCCGAGCGACGACAAATGCGGCGTCGTCCACTGCACATCGAGCAGTGACGCGTCGCCGTCTCGCAGCAGCTCGACGAGCACGGCCAGCGCGGCCTTCCCGGCGTCGGTGACTCGGTGGAACATCGACTCCGCCGCGAACAGGCCACCGATCGCCACGCCGTACACACCGCCCGCGAGTTGACCCTCCGGCGCCCATGCTTCGACGCTGTGCGCCCAGCCGGACCGGTGCAGGGCCGTGTACGCATCGACGAAGTCGTCGTCGATCCAGCCGTGCGGACGGCCCGGCTCGGCGCACGCCCGCATGACCTCCTCGAACGCGGTGTCCACCGTGACGACAAACCTGCGCCGCGAGCGACGCAGCGATCGGCTCTCGTGGAACGCATCGAGCGGCAGGATCCCGCGCGGATCCGGCGACCACCACGCCACCGGTCCCCCGCGCCCGACCCGCATCGGGAACAGACCGCCGCGGTACGCGGCGAGCAATGTGCCGGGCTCGAGGTCGGCGCCGACCCCGACGATCTCGGTCTCGTCGGCGGCGTCGGCCGCCGGCAACAGCCAGGACGTCGGCGGCGGCTCGATCGGCACGCTACGAGTCCGCTAGCAAGCTGCGCGCGATCTGGCCGACCTGGATCTCGTCGGTGCCGGCGTAGATCTGGAGCACCTTGGCGTCCCGGGCGAGCTGTTCGACCTCGTACTCGGCCATGTAGCCGTTGCCGCCGAACAACTGGACCGCCTCGAGCGCAACATCGGTGGCGGCTTGCGCGCCGTACAGCTTGCCGGCCGACGCCTCGGCGAGGGTCATCTGCCGGCCGGCCGATTGCATCTCGATCTGACGGAACACGAGGTTCTGGAGGTTGAGGCGGGCGACCTCCATGCGCGCCAGCTTGAGCTGGATGAGCTGGTACTCCGCGATCGGCTTCCCGAACTGCACGCGCCCCTTGGCGTAGTCGAGGCACAGTTCGAGGCAGCGCTCGACGATCCCGAGCGCCATGGCGGCAACACCGGTGCGCTCCATCGTGAACGTCGCCTTCGCCGCGTCGCGGCCGCCGCCCGTGGACACGTCCTCCGTCTCGCCGAGCAGCCGGTCGCGACCCACCCGGACGTCGGTGAGGAACAGCTGGCCCGTGGGCGACGAGTGCAGGCCCATCTTGCGCAGCGGCTTGCTCTGCTCGAAGCCCGGCATCCCCTTGTCGAGCACGAAGTGCAGGACCTTGCGATCCTCGGGAGCGTTGCCCTCGTCGAGCTTGCAGATGAACACGGTCGTGTCGGCATACGGGCCGTTCGTGATGAACGTCTTCGATCCGTTGAGGATGTACTCGTCGCCGTCCCGGCGGGCGGTCGACTGCATGCCGCCGAAGGCGTCGGAGCCCGAGTTCGGCTCGGTGATCGCCCACGCACCGATCTTGTCGAGCGTGAGGAGGTCGAGCGCCCACCGCTCCTTCTGCTCGATCGTCCCCTTGCTCATGACGGCCGCCGCCGTCAGCCCGACGCTGACGCCCATGGCCGTCACCATGCCGGGCGAGCACCGGCACAGCTCGATGATCGGGATCGTGAACATCGCTCCCCCGCCACCCGACGGGCGGGCCTCGTCGTCGGCCTCGCCCGCGCTCCCCTCCGTGGCATCACCCTTGGCCGCGTCCGCGGCCGTCCGCTCGCGTTCGATGCGCTTCTTGAATTGCTCGCGGGCGAGCGCGTCGAGACCGAACGTCTGGAACATCTTGCGGAGCACGTCATAGGGCGGGACGTCTCCGAACTCGAGCTCATCGCGGCGCGGGCGGATCTCGTTGTCCACGAACTGGCGCACCGCGTCGCGCACCATCGCGTGCTCTTCACTCCATTCGTACATCGCTCCCCCTCAGCTCCGCCCCGATGACGCGACGAGAGCGTCCAGCTTGGCGTACGGCGCCAGGATCAGCGCCGCCGCCGCGCCGATCAACATCACCAGCGTGACACTCGTGTAGCTGGCGACGAAACCTCCGACCAGCACCCCGACGGGCACGATCCCTCCGAATCCCATGATCCACAAGGCCATGATGCGTCCGCGTATGCCGTCGTCCACGTTCTCCTGGAGCACCGTCGCCAACGACGTGATGACAAGGAAGTAGAAGAACCCGAGGACGAACCCGACCGGGTAGGCCGGTGCATCCGTTCGCAGCAGCGCGAACGCGGTGAGCAGCCCGGCGAAGACGATCAGACCCAGGCGCGGGATCGGGGCCTTCGACCGCCCCGCGAACAGCGTCCCGACGCTGATCGCGCCTGACGCCGCGCCGAGGCCGAAGGCTGCATACAGGAGGCCGTACTCGACGCTGCGGGGCCGGATGCCGAAGTTGTCGGCTGCGATCGCAGGCATGAGACCCACGAAGGTCAGCGAGAAGAACGAGAACAGCACGAGCGTGGCGAGGATGCGGCGGATGAGCGGATTGCGCGCCGCCAGCCGGAAGCCCGACAGCAGGCGCGCGAGGCCGGTCTCCTCCACCTCGCCGGGCGCGTACTGGTGGTAGCGGGCGAGGACTACGCCGGCCACGGCAAAGAGGTAGGTACCGGCGTTGATCGCGAACACGGGCGCGGCGCTGAACTGCGAGTAGATGACGGCACCGATGGCGGGGCCGATGACACGGGACAGGTTCATCTGTACCGATTGCAGCGACACCGCACCGGGAAGGTCGGCCCGCGGAACGAGCGTCGGGAGGATCGCCGCGATCGCCGGCGCACTCAGCGAGTTGCCGACCCCGATCGCAAAGACGCACAGGACGAGCGCGACGCGCGAGGGATTGCTCGTGGCGGCCAGCCCGGCGAGCACGACTGACAGGACGAGCTGCTCGAGCTGGGTGATGATCAAGAGCTTGCGGCGGTCGACGACGTCCGCCAGCACACCGCCGACCGTCGACATGAACAGCAACGGGCCGAGCTGCGCGAAGAACAGGATGCCGACGAAGACCGCCGATCCGGTGAGCTCGTATCCGAACGCGCCGAGGAGCACGTTCTGCATCCACGTGCCGATGTTCGACGCGAAGGTCCCGCCCCAGAAGATGCGGAAGTCGCGGTTCCGGAGCGCCGCCTGCGCAGTCCCCCGCCGGAACCCGACGTCGCCTTCGATGATCGCTTCGGTGGCCTCCTCGGCGTGCGGATCGTGTCCCTCGGCATCGCGGCCCGGCATGGTCGAACCCTAGATTGGCGCCGTCGCGAGCTCCGGCTCTGCGGCGACGGTCGCAAAGCCGCCGTCGGCCGCGAGGTGCGCGTCAGCGGCCCACTTGCACGCATTGGACCGCGCCGGTTCGATGTGGTGATGCCTTCGCCCAAGGCCCGCGCGGTGCGCTTCACGCAGAAGTACCTCTTGAACCCGCCCGTCCGCGGGCTGTTCGCGCTCGGGCTCGTCCCGCCGACTCACGTGTTGCTGGAGACCACCGGCCGCCGGACGGGCCGGCCGCGCCAGAATCCCGTCGGCAACGGCCTCGACGGTGACACGCTCTGGATCGTCGCCGAGCACGGGCGCAGCGCCAGCTACGTGCGCAACCTCGAAGCCGATCCGCGGGTTCGCGTGAAGATCGGGCGCCGGTGGCGCCGCGGCACCGCCACCGTGCTCCCCGACGACGACCCTCGGGCCCGTCTCGACCGGATCGGCCGGCGGGTGAACGGGTTCATGGTGCGAGCCGTCGGCACCGACCTGCTCACGATCCGGGTGGACCTCGACCCCGAAACTGCTGGTTGAGCGGGCGAACGGGTATTCGCCCCCGCGGGACGTGCACGCGACGAGGCCCTGCCACTAGCGTGCCGCAGATTCGGAGCGATGCCTATGCGCATCGCCGCGCGGCCGACGAGGCGGAGGGCCGTGACTACCGGTCGGACACCGACGAGGGATGATCGCCGTGCACCGCGGGCGGCCGGGCGGCTGAAGTCGGGCGCGGTCGCCGGTCTCGCTGTCGTTGCGCTGGCGATCTTCGCCGCAGCCCCGGCCGGCGCCCAACAAGGTCCGAGCGGCGGCGCTGATCAGGGAATCGCCGACGCGCAGGAGCGGGCCGACCGGGCCGCAAGCGAGTACCTCGACGCCTTCGTCAAGTCGCAACAGATCGATGCCGAGGTCGCCGAGACCGAGCAGAGCATCGCCCGTCTCGAGGAGCGCGTGGCCGCGCTGCGCGGCACCGCACAAGTTCACGCCCTCGCGGCGTACAAGCGGTCGGGAACTCCGGTGGTGGCAGTACTCGGGGCGGACGCGCCGGCCATGGACTCGGCTCGCCGCACCGTTCTGCTCGACTATCTGAACGCACGCGACGACGACACGGCCGCGCAACTCCGGCGCGCCCGTGGCGAACTCGAAGGTCGCCAGCGCGAGCTCAACACCGCCCAACAGCAGCAGGCGGATCTCGTCGCTCAGCTCAAGGGCGAGGAGGAGCGGCTGAACGCGGAGCTGCTGTCGGCGCAGAACAAGCGCCGCGCCGCCTCCGCCGCGCCGCCTCTCGATCGTCTGGGATCTTCGGCCGACTACGTGCCCCGCCCGGGCGAGCATCCCCGTCACAACGATCCGTTCCTCGTGTGCACACGCGGGATCGAGAGCCACGGCAACTACCAGGCGTACAACGCGAGCGGGCCGTATTACGGCGCGTATCAGTTCACCCAGGGCACCTGGAACGCGACCGCGAATAACGCCGGCCGGGGTGAGCTCGTCGGCGTCGACCCACGCAACGCGTCCGAATACGACCAGGACGACATGGCGTGGACGCTGTTCGAGTCGAGGGGCAAAGCTCCCTGGGGCGGCCGCTGCTAGGGGTCGCTGTTAGGGACCGAAGACCCTGTGTAACCGCCCTCCGTCGCGTAGAGTCCACTCCAAACCGGGCACTCTCGAGGGCAGGTCAAGGTGAACCAGCAGCCAGGCGAGGACGCGGCACCAGGGACGAATCTGGCGAAACCGCGGCGCATCGCTGTCGTTCCCGCCTACAACGAAGAGCCGACCGTCAAGGGCGTCCTCGAGCGGCTCTACCCGTTGGTCGACGAGCTCGTCGTCGTGGACGACGGCTCCACCGACAAGACCCGTGAGGTCGTCGAGAAGTGGCTCCCCGAGCAGGACAACGCCTGGATGCTGTCGTTCGACGACAACCAGGGCATGTCGGCGGCCTACTACCTCGCCTTCACCGACCTGCGCCAGCGACTCGCCACCGGGGAGATCGGTGAGGACGACCTCATCTACACCGTCGACGCCGACGGCCAGCACGAGCTCAGCGTGCTCGACGAGCTGCGCGACATCGCCGTCGCCGACGGGCTCGACGCGCTGATCGTCCAGCGCGACCTCTCGACGTACCCGATCTACAAGCGCGTCGGGAACTGGGTCATGAGCTCGTGGGCGTCGTTGTGGGCGGGCCACCGGCTGCGGGACGTCGAGTCCGGATACCGGATCTTCCGCGCCGCCGCGCTCGCCGACGCCCTCGACTACTACCAGGGCTACAAGTACAGCGAGACGGTCGAGGTGGCCGTCGTGCTGTGCCGGCTCGGATACCGCGTGCGGAACGACGTGATGGTCCCGGTGCCGATCTTCCGCTCGCGTACGAGCCTCGTCGACGCCGCCATCGATCTCGCGATGATCCCGGTCGCCGCGTATCGTGCGTCGCGTCGCCGTCGTCGCCGCGCTCGCCGCTGACGCTCCTGAGCGTCAGCAGTGGTCGCCGTAGCCGCGCTCGCCGAGCAACGCATCGAGGCGCACGGGCTTCAGATCCCGGCGCTCCAGCCCGTCGAGGATCAACGGGACCGCCCGCACGAGCACTGACCGGTCGGCCGTCACGCTCCCGTCGAGGCCGTCGTGGAGCACGATGATCGAGCCGGGTTCCACATCGTCGAGCACCCGCCGCGCGACCAGCCGGGCGTCGTCGGTCTTCCAGTCGCCGGCGGACACGTCCCACCCGACCATGGTCATGCCGTGATCACCGACCACGTGGGCGAGGAACGGCGTGTGCTGCCCGTGGGGAGCCCGGTAGAACGTCGGGCAGATCCCCAGGTTGTGCCGGAAGGCGCGCTGGGTCCGCTCGAGCTCCGGGTAGCGCGGATCGAGCCAGCGCCAGGAGTCGTGGTGGTAGGAGTGGTTGCCGAGGAGGTGGCCGTCCTCACGCAGCGCGCGGGCGATGTCGGGCCGGCGGTCCAAGGCCTTCCCCACCATGAAGAACGTGCCCTTGGCGCCGCGCGAGTCGAGGATCTGCGCGATCTCGAGCGTGTACGGATCGTCGGGACCGTCGTCGAAGGTGATCGCCACCTGGCGCCCGTCCCGGGGACCGTGGGCGACCTGCGAACCGAACCAGTTCACCGTGGGCGAGTTGGCGCCCACCCAGAACGCCGCCCCGGCCGTCGCCACCGCCGCCGCCGTCGCCGCCGCCCGCACCGCGCCCGGCGCGCGCCGACCGGGTCGGGGGCGCGCGAGCACGCCGACGGTTGCGATCGCCACGCCGTCCAGGAGCCCGGCCCAGGCCGTTCCGTGTACGCCGTCGACGGCGACCAGGGCGGCGAGGACGGCGATTCCGGCCGCGGCGCCGATCGCGGCGTCGCGGCGTCGGAGCGTGTCGAGGGCGCCGCCGCCCAGCCCGACGCCCACGCCGATCCCCAACCCCAGGAGCACGGTCGTGAACGCGACGTCTCCCTGCGGGAGGAGCCAGCCCGCGACGACCACGAACAGGCCGCCGAGGGCGGCCAGCAGCGGCCGCGCCGGCCCGAGCCGGCGGGAGACCCACCATGCCGTGGCACAGCCCAGGCCCACGGCCAGGGCGGCGAGGACGAGACTCGCCGGTGACCGGTCGGCCGCGACCGTCGGGACCGCCGGCAGGGCCAGCGCGGCCGTGGCGAACCCCCGTAACCCCAGGGTGGGCGCCAGGTCTGAACGCGGGGGCTCAGAAGGCGGGGTCTCAAGGGCGGGCACGGCTATCGTTCCTCAGTCTGGGCCCGTTCGGAGGCTGAGCGGGATCGGGCAGGAGCGTCGGGAGGAGTAGAGAGTTGCAAGGGCCTTTCGGCGCAAGGAGCCTCCGGCTCCGGACGGCGGGGGCGCCGTCGAGCGCCGTCGAGCACGGGCGAACGCCGCAATCCGGCAAGATCGTAGCGGCGGTCGTCGTCGCGCTCTGGGCGGTCGTGCTGGTGCTGATCCTGCGCCACCGGGTGTTCGTCTCCCACGACTCGATCAGCAACTACGGGCACGTCTGGTGGGTGAGCGACCGCCTCTGGGACGGGCACGGGGTGCCGTTCCATATGCCGGTGATCGGCCACGGGAAGGCGTTCGCGTTCCCATACGGATTCCTGCCCTGGTTCACGGCCGCCCTGCTCCATCCGCTGCTGGGCGACTGGGTCGTGACGCTGTGGCTGGTGCTCGGGTTCATCGGGCTGGTGGCGGCGATGTTCTGGGCGTTCCCCGAGATCCGCCGGGGTTGGTGGGCGGCGATTGCGTTGGTCAATCCCGCGCTCGTCGTCGCCCCGATCATCGGGCAGCTCCCCTTCATCTGGGGCTCGGCGATGCTGCTGGCGGCGATCGGCTGCTGGCGTCGGAAGCGATACGTCGAAGCGGCCGTGCTCGCCGGCGTGGCCCAGGCCACGCACCCTGCCGTCGTCCTCCCGATGGCGGCCGGCCTCGTGTTCGCCTGGCTCTTCTGGGAGCCAGAACGACGACAGCTCCTGCGCTTCTACGCCATCTCGTTCGTGATCGCGCTGCCGGCGACCTGGATCGTGTTCGTGTCGCCGGTGTTCGTCGACAGCTCTGCGTGGGTGATCATCAGCAACTTCTTCGGGACGCTGTTGGTCCGGTCGTTCGTCATCGCGGGACCGATCATCATCATCCTCTTCCAACGGCTCCAAAAACGAATACAGAAACCGTGGCTGCCGATCGCGCTCTTTCTCTTCACGCTGGCCCTGAACCCCGCGCTCGGAGGCGTCCTCGACACGCGCTACGCGTGGGGCGCGCTGAACCGCAAGCCGAACACGGACCTGCTCCAGTTCGTCAATTCGCCGAAGTTCGAGCCGAACAAGACGTACCGGATCATCCGAGCCGGCGACGGCAAGATCGGCATGTACCAGATCGTGCGCAAGGGCGGCCACCTCGACTCCGAGTTCTTCCCGGAGAGCATCGGCCGCAAGAGCTGGCCGAACACCGAGGACTACTCGAAGTTCCTCCGCACGCGGCGCGTCGACTTCGTCATCGTCTACGACAGCTACGACAAGAGGTACAAGACGAACGAGCACACCCTCCTCGACGACCTCTCGGTCACCGGTCTTACGGGCTGTACCGAGCAACGCGTCGGGGCGGCCCCGCTCGCGCACGCCGAGCACTACGACGTCTACACGGTTCGCCGTGACTGCTGAGGTCCCCCCGACGTGAACATCCCCGCAGCAAGGATCGTCTTCTCCGACGAGGACCGCGCCGCTGTCCTTGCGATGGTCGACCAGACGTTGCAAACCGGTTCGCTGACCCTCGGCCCGTACACGCGCGAGCTCGAGGACGCGTTCCGAGCCCGGCACGACGCGCCGTTCGCGGTCGCCGTCAGCAGCGGGACGAGCGCGATCGAGATCATCCTGCGAACGATCGGCGTCGAGGGCCGTGAGGTCGTCGTCCCCGCGAACACGTTCTTCGCGACTGCGGCCGCGGTGATCCACGCCGGAGGCAGCCCGCGCTTCGCCGATGTCGCTCCCGACACGCTCGCCCTGTCGGCGAGCACTGTCGAGGCCGCGCTGGGCGAGAACACGGCCGGCGTGGTCCTCGTGCACATCGGCGGGGCCATCACACCCGAGGTCGACGCGATCCGGACCTTGTGCGAACGCCGCGGGTTGTTCCTCGTCGAGGACGCCGCCCACGCCCACGGTTCGAGCCTCGACGGGCGCGCTGCGGGGTCGTTCGGGATCGCCTCGGCGTTCTCGTTCTACCCCACCAAGGTGATGACGACCGGCGAGGGCGGCATGATCGTCGCCGCCGACGAGCGCATCCGCGACGAGGCCCACATCTACCGGGACCAGGGCAAGGCCGGCTTCCTGGGTGGCGACCATGTACGGATGGGGTACGCGTGGCGGATGAGCGAGTTGCAGGCGGCCGTCGGCGTCGTGCAGCTCCGCAGGCTGGACGAGTTCATCAAGATCCGCCGTGAAGTCGCCGACCTGTACGACGACGGCCTGGCCGGGATCGACGGGATCACGCCGCTCACGACCCCCTCAGAAACGAACTACTACAAGTATCTGGCGATGCTCGACCCTGGGATCGACCGTCAGACCGTGAAGAGTGCTCTCAAGGAGAACCACGGCGTCTCGCTCACGGGCGAGGTGTACGCCTCCCCGTTGCACGAGCAGCCGGTGTTCGCCGGATTGCACAAGGGCAGCCTGCCGGTGGCCGAGGACGTGTGCCGCCGGCACGTTTGCCTGCCCATCCACTCCGACATGACCCGGGACGAGGCCGAGTACGTGATCGCAAGCATGCGTACCGTGCTCGCCGAGGTCGGATCCAAGAATGGAACCTCATGAGAATCGCAGTCACCGGCGGATCGGGATTCATCGGGTCGCACGTCGTCGACCGGTTGATCGCCGCCGGCCACACGCTGTTCGTGCTCGACACGCGCCCCCCGCAACGTCCCGACGTGACATACCGCCAGGTCGACCTGTCGGACCTTGGTGGTCTCGTCCAAGCAACCCGTGACATCGACGTCGTCTTCCATCTGGCGGCCGTGTCGAACGTGAACGACGCCTACGAGCATCCCGTCGGAACGGTCCGGATCAACGTGACGGGGACGGTCAACGTGTTCGAGGCCAGTCGCCGCAACGGCGTGGGCCGCACGGTGCTTGCGAGCACGGTGTGGGTGTACGCCGGCGCCCACGGCGACGCGCCGCTCGACGAGGACGCGCCGTTCCACCTCCCGAGCGCGGGCCACATCTACACGTCGTCGAAGATCGCCAGCGAGCTCATCGCCCACAACTACAACGAGCTGTACGACACGCCGTTCACGATCCTTCGGTACGGCATCCCGTTCGGCCCACGCATGCGCGAGCAGCTGGTCATCCCTCGCTTCGTGCAGATGGCGCTCGCCGGCGACACCATCACCGTGCACGGCGACGGCTCGCAGTTCCGGAACTACGTGTACGTCGAGGATCTCGCCGACGCCCACGTGCTCGCATTGTCGGACGAGGCCGAGAACGACGTCTTCAACCTCGAGGGCGCCGAGCCCATCACCATCCGGCGCGTCACCGAGGCCATCCGCGACTGCCTGGACATCCCGATGAAGGTCGAGTTCGGCGAGGCGCGTCCCGGCGACTACGCCGGCAAAGAGGTCTCGGCCGAGAAGGTGAAGCGGGTGCTGGGCTGGGTCCCCACGACCTCGTTCGAGGACGGGATGCGCAGCTATCTGGACTGGTACCTCGCCGAAGCCGAGGCCGCCCAGGCGCAGGTCAACGAGGCCTGACCGCTCCCTCGGGCACGAGCTGCTCGAGCATCCCGCGCATCATCTCCTCGTCGCTGGCCCGGCGCCACGCGTCGATCATCCCCGTGCTCATCGGATCGCACCCGTAACGCATCGGCCCGTCGTCGTCGAGGATCGCGTCGACGATCAGGCGGGCGGCGTCGCGGGCGGGCTGGATCATCGACGCCACGGTGCTCTTCGTGGCGTTGAGGTGATCCGCCGCGGCCCGATACGGCTCACCGGCAGGAGTGACCATCGTCTCCTGCGAGTGGCGGAGCATGTCGGAGTCGACGGGGCCCGGCATGATCTCCACGACCCGGATGCCCTGCGGCGCCAGTTCGGCCCGCAACGTCATGCTGAGCGCGCTGACGGCGGCCTTGCTGGCGCGGTAGGCGGCGTAAAACGGGACCGGCGCGAGGATCGATGACGATCCGATGTTGCAAATCACGCCGCCGCCTGCCGCGCGCACCAGCGGGATCGCGCGCCGGGTCACCTCGACCAGCCCGAACACGTTCGTCTCGAACATCTGACGCCACAGCTCGAGGGGTGTCTCCTCGACCGGCAGGTGCTCGCGCTCCACGCCCGCGTTGTTGACGAGCACGCGGAGCTCATCGGGAAGACGGATCGTGTCGGCTTGTGTGACGTCCAGCGCCTGGACCCGTAACCGGCCGCCGGCTGCCTGCGCTTCGTCCGACAGCCCCGCGCCGGCGGCGGGATCACGCATCGTCGCCACCACGTCGAAGCCTCGGCGCGCCAGCTCGATCGCGACGGCGCGCCCGATACCCCTGCTCGCGCCGGTCACCGCGGCAATTCCTTCGGGCTCCATGGTCCTCCTGTCCTGACGGCCGCGTCAGTCTACGGACGTAGGGTGGATGACGTGGCTACGGTCCCACGCGACAACGCGTTCGCGGCGATGAGCGACGTGGTCCTCGCGATTGCGAGCGAGTTGCGCCTCGACGCCGTGCTCGACCGGCTCGTCCACGCCGCTCGTGAGCTCGTCGACGCCCGCTACGCCGCGCTCGGCATCCCCGACGAGGACGGCACCGAGTTCGACCAGTTCCTGCACGCCGGGATGAGCGACGACCTCGTGGCCGAGCTCGGACCGCTCCCCCGCACGCACGGGATGCTCGGCGCGATGCTCGCCGATCCTCGACCCTTCCGCACCGACGACATCACCCAGGATCCACGGTTCCGTGGCTGGTGGCCGGACGCGCATCCTCTCATGCGCTCGTTCCTCGGCGTCCCGATCGTCGCCAAGGGCGACATCATCGGCGCCTTCTACCTCACCGAGAAGGAGGGGGCTGCAGCCTTCGACGATGCCGACGAGAAGGTCATCTCCGTGCTCGCCGCGCACGCGGCGATTGCGATCGAGAACGCCCGCCTGTTCGAAGCGAGCCGCGAGCTCAGCGTGATCGAGGAGCGCAACCGGCTCGCGCGTGAGCTCCACGACGCGATGACGCAGAACCTCTTCAGCCTCGCACTGACCGCCCAAGCCGCCGGCGGCCTCGTTCGCACCGACCCCGCGCGCGCCGAAGCCGAGATCGACCACGTCGGCAAGCTCGCCCGCGAGACGCAGGCCGAGCTGCGCTCGCTGATCTTCGAGCTGCGACCGCCCCGCCTGGAAGCCGACGGGCTCGTCGCCACCGTCGGCAAGGACCTCGAGGTCCTCGGGCGCGCCCACGGTCTGAAGGCGGATCTCCGGGTGCACGGCACGCCCGAGCTCGCCTCGACGGTGGAGGTCGAGCTGTACCGCATCGTCCAAGAGGCTCTGAACAACGTCGTCCGGCACGCACGGGCGGAAACGGTCGCGGTCGACGTCGATGCCGGCGACCGCACGGTGACGATCACGGTGCGGGACGACGGCGTGGGCTTCGACCCTGCCGCACGCGCCATCCGCGAGCGTCGTCTCGGTCTCACTTCTATGCGGGAGCGGGCTGAGTCCCTCGGCGGGATGCTCACGATCGAGACCGCGCCCCGTTCGGGCACGACGGTGCGGGTGGAGGTCCCGGGTGGCTGAGCCACCCGCCATCCGAGTGTTCCTGGCCGACGACCACCCGGTGGTGCGGCAAGGACTCCGCACGTTCCTCGAGTCGCGCCCCGGCATCGAGGTCGTCGGCGAAGCCGGCGACGGGGAAGCAGCGGTGACGGCCGTCGAACGGCTTCGCCCCGATGTCGTCCTCATGGACCTGGTGATGCCGGGCGGAGGCGGTGTCGCAGCGATTCGTCGTCTGCGTGCGCGCGTCCCCAACACGCGCGTGGTCGTGCTCACCAGCTTCGCGTCGGACGACCAGGTGATCCCGGCCGTCCAGGCCGGCGCGGCCGGGTACCTGCTCAAGGACGTCGACCCGTCCGGGCTCGAAGCCGCGGTCCGGCTCGTGCACGAGGGCGAGGCGCTCCTCGACCCGCAGATCGCGGGACGGGTGATGGAGGAGGTCGCGCACCCGCCGGTGGCCGGCGACCTTGCATCGCTCACGCCGCGCGAGCGGGAGGTGCTCGCCCTGCTCGGGCGCGGGATGTCGAACCGGGAGCTCGCCGACACGCTCGTCGTGTCGGAGAAGACGGTGAAGACGCACGTGAGCAACATCCTGATGAAGCTCGGCGTGCACGATCGCACCCAAGCGGCGTTGCTCGCGGTGCGCGAGGGATTGGTCGACGCGGGCGGGACGGAGTCGTAGGGCGTGGGCCGGATCCTCGTCGGCACCGCGTCGTGGACCGACAAGTCGTTGATCAAGTCGGGCTGGTACCCGGACGACGCGACGAGCGCTGAAGCGCGTCTCAAGTACTACGCGTCGCAGTTCCCGCTGGTGGAGGTGGACTCGACGTACTACTACCCGCCCCGGCAGCCGGTCGTGCAGCAGTGGGTGCAGCGCACGCCGCCCGGCTTCACGTTCAACATCAAGGCCTTCTCGATCCTCACCCAGCACCCGACGAAGGCGGCGTCGCTCCCGCAGGAGATGCGGCCCGAGGGCAAGGAGCGCGTCTACCCCAAGGACCTGGACGAGGATGCGGTCGAGTATCTGTGGTCGAGCTTCTTCGACGCGCTCACGCCCCTCGACCGGAGCGGGAAGCTGGGTGCGGTGCTGTTCCAGTTCCCCCCGTGGTTCACGCTCAGGCGGTCGAACAAGGACTACCTCGTCGAGTGCGCCGAGCGTGCCAAGCCCCGGCGGATCTGCGTGGAGTTCCGCCACAAATCGTGGCTGAGCGACGAGAACCGTGAGGAAACGCTCGAGCTCCTCGAGTCCCACCAGCTGCCGTACGTGTGCGTCGACATGCCGCAGGGGTTCAAGAGCTCGGTGCCGCCGGTCGTGGCGGCGACGTCGACGGAGTTGGCGGTCATGCGGTTCCACGGTCACAACGACGCCGAGTGGGAGAGCGGCTCGGTGCAGAAGCGGTTCCGCTACCTGTACTCGGAGCGAGAGCTCGAGGACTGGGTGCCGAGGGTCCACGAGCTCGCCGCCCGCACCGAGTCGACCCATGTGCTCTTCAACAACTGCTACGAGGACTACGCACAGCGCAACGGCGCCGAGCTGGCCCGGCTCGTCGCCGCCGACTGAGGACCGGTCACGGAGCTGCCACCGGCGGCCGGCGGTCGGCCCAGGGCCGGGCTTGCTCGAGCTTGGATGCGAGACGGATGAGTACGTCCTCGCGTCCGTATGCGGCGACGAGCTGTACGCCGATCGGCAGTCCGTCCGCCGTCCAGTACAGCGGCAGCGAGATGGCCGGCTGCCCGGTGATGTTGAACAGCGACGTGAACATCGCATAGTTGCCCATGCGCGACATGGTGGCCATCACGTCGTCGGCGCTCGGTGCCAGCGCGCCGAGCCGTGCGGGCGGCTCGGGCATGGTCGGCGTGACGAGGACGTCGTTCCCGTCCGCCCACCACGACGCGACCTGCCGTGACCACCCCTGCGCGGTCTCGAGCGCGGCCAGGTACTGCGCCCCCGTGACGCTTCGCCCCATCTCGGCGGTGACCTCGTTGATCGGGTCGAGATCCGACGGCTCGAGCGTGCAGCCGATGCGCGCGCTCCAGCGCTCTAGGTCGCGGGTGATCGCCGAGGCGTAGATCCCGAGGAATCCGATGTCCTGCGCTTCGACGGCGTCGATCCGCGCCGGCGAGACGTCATGGCCGAGCTCTTCGAGCAGCCGCGCCGTGGCGTCGACGGCGGCGACGCACTCGAGATGCGACTCGGCACCATCGATGCGCTTCGTGCGGATACCGATCCGGAGCCGGCCGGGATCGGCGCCGACCTCGTCCCGATATCGACCTGCCGGCAACGGCGCGCTGTACGGATCGCCGGGCCCGGGGCCGGCAATCGCGTCCAGCACCGCGGCGGTGTCGCGCACGCTGCGCGTGAGCACGTGCTCGTGCGTCAGCGGACCCCAGAACTCGCCGAAGTCCGGGCCGAGCGTCGTGCGGGCGCGAGTCGGCTTGAGACCGACGAGGCCGCAGGCGCTGGCCGGAACGCGGATCGAACCACCCATGTCGTTGCCGTGCGCGACTGCGACGATGCCGGCCGCGACCGCGGCGGCGGCGCCTCCGCTCGATCCGCCCGGTGAGTGATCGAGGTTCCAGGGGTTGTGGGTCGCGCCGTACGCGAGTGGTTCCGTCGTCACCGAGCTCGCGAGCTCGGGCAGGTTGGTCTTGCCGACGAACACGAACCCCGCGGCGCGGAAGCGCTCGGCGAGCCACGTGTCGGTCTGTTCGTGCCAGTCGAGATCCTTCAGCACCTGCATGCCGCAATGGAACGGGTCCCCGGCCGTGTGGCACACGCCGTCCTTCACCAGGAACGGCACGCCTCGGAAAGGTCCGGCCGGCAAGCCGGCGTCGGCGGCGGTCGCGAG
>DASYQJ010000304.1:0-3428 GCA_036005605.1 Acidimicrobiia bacterium | reverse complement strand
GTCGACGTGACGATCGGCGAGATGGACCGCTTCGGCATCGACAAAGGGCTCGTCGGCCTCACGCGGATGACGCTCGCAGCCCGCGAGCGGTACCCCGGTCGATTCCTGCTCTCGCTGGAGGTCAACCCGAACGACGTGATGGAGTCTGTCCGCGCCATCCGCCGAGCGAAGGAGGAGCAGGACCTGGCGGCGGTGACGTTCTTCCCGGCCGGGTGCCTTCCGCAGGTGCCGGTCGACGACCCCAAGGCGTACGCCGTGTACTCGACGTGCGTGGAGCTCGACATCCCCGTGGTGGTCAACGCCGGGGTCGCCGGGCCGAGGTTCCCATCAGCCTGCCAGCACGTCGAGCGCTTCGACCAGGTGTGCTTCGACTTTCCCGAGCTGCGGATCGTGATGCGGCACGGCGCCGAGCCCTGGGAGGAACTCGCCGTGAAGCTCATGTTGAAGTGGCCCGGCCTCTACTACATGACGTCGGCGTTCGCGCCGAAGTACTACCCGAAGGCGATCGTCGACTACGCGAACACGCGCGGCGCCGACAAGGTCATGTACGCCGGCTACTTCCCGATGGGCCTGTCGCTCGAGCGGATCTTCCGGGAGCTTCCCGACGTGCCGTTCCGCGACCACGTGTGGCCGAAGTTCCTGCGCGAGAACGCCATGCAGGTCTTCAAGATCGACGACCGAGTACAGGCGCCGGCTCGATGAGCGGCACGGCGACCTTGCCCGCCGGCGACCGGTACGTCCTCGTGTCGGCCGACTGCCACGCCGGCGGGTCCATGGACCAGTACCGCGAGTACCTCGACCCGGTCCACCGCGACGAGTTCGACGACTGGCGCGGCGCGTACAAGAACCCCTTCGGCGACCTCCAACGCGAAGGCCGCACGCGGAACTGGGACCACGAGCAGCGCATCTCCGAGCTCGAGGCGGACGGCATCGTCGGCGAGGTCATCTTCCCGAACACAGTGCCGCCGTTCTTCCCGACCGCCTCACTGGTGGCCCGGCCGCCGTCGCCCCGTGACTTCGAGCGGCGCCTCGCCGGTATCCGTGCCCACAACCGATGGCTCGCCGATTGGTGCGCGGTGGCTCCCGATCGGCGCGCGGGTGTCGGGCAGATCTTCCTCAACGACGTCGACGAGGCCGTGCAGGACGTGCGCTTCATCAAGGAGTCCGGTCTGCGCGGGGGCGCCTTGCTCCCCGGCCGTCCCGACGACTCCGAGATCGCGCCGCTGTACGACCCGGTGTACGAGCCGTTGTGGTCGGCGTGCGAGGAGTTCGAGGTCACGCTGAACCACCACTCGGGCAGCGGCTCGCCGAACTACGGCAAGTACGAGGTCTCGAACGTGCTGTGGCTGGTCGAGACGTCCTGGTACTCGCATCGGGCCCTGTGGCACCTCATCCTCGCCGGCGTGTTCGAGCGGCATCCGAACCTGAAGTTCGTCGTCACCGAGCAGGGCGCGTCGTGGGTCCCGAGCACACTGGCGATGATCGACGGCTACCACGCCCAGATGGCGTCCGGCCGGGTCGGCGAGATCAAGTATTCCGACGACCAGCGGCTGCCGCTCAAGCCGAGCGAGTACTTCACCCGCAACTGCTGGATCGCGGCCAGCTTCCCGAGCCCGCGTGAGGCGCAGACGCGCCACGCCGTCGGCATCTAGAAGTTCATGTGGGGCAGCGACTACCCGCACGACGAGGGCACGCACCCGTACACGACCGAGAGCCTGCGGCGGTCGTTCGCCGGCACCGATCCCGTCGAACTGCAACAGCTGCTGGCGGGGAACGCGGCGTTCGTCTACGACTTCGACCTCGATGCCCTGGCGCCGATTGCCGCCCGCGTCGGGCCGACCGTCGACGAGGTCGCCGAGCCGCTCGATACCGTCCCGGCCGACTCCAACAGCCCCGCGTTCACGCGCCAGTAGCCGAGCGATGCCGGGCCACGAGCCGCTCACCGACCCGCTGATCGAGGACGCGTTCTACGCCGGCGACGCCTTCCCGCACTACGTGCGTTTGCGCGACGAGGCGCCCGTCGCGTGGAACGACACGAAGGGGTTCTGGGCCGTCAGCCGATGGGACGACGTGATGGCGGTTTCTACCGACCCGGAGACGTTCTGCTCGGGACGCGGGATCCTCGTCATGGAGATCGGCGCCACCTACGACTCACCGCCGACGATGATGCACACCGACCCGCCCGAGCACACCGTGTACCGAAAGCTCGTGCAACCCGGCTTCGCGCCGGGGCGGATGCGCGCCCTCGAAGCCGACGTGCGCCGGCGGGCGAAGCTGCTTGTCGACGAGATCGAGCCGGGCCGGCCAGGCGACTTCGTCGAGACGGTTGCAGTGCCGTTCCCGCTCTCCATCATCAGCGCGCTGCTCGGGATGCCCGACGATGACTGGCAGCGCTTCTTCGAGTGGTCGGAGGCGGTGATCCCCGGCGCCACCGACTGGACCGAAGAGAAGCGGATGGCGCTCCAGGCCGACATGCACGAGACGCTCCTGGCGACGACCGTGGCTCGCCGTGCCGATCCCCGTGACGACCTGATCTCGGTGCTGGCCCAGGTCGAGATCGAAGGACGCCGGCTCAGCGACGCCGAGCTCACGATGTTCCTCGTCCAGCTGCTCGTGGCGGGCAACGAGACCACGCGCAACATGGTCTCGGGCGGGTTGGTGGCGCTGGCCGACCGCCCGGCGGCGTGGGAGCAGCTGCGCCGTGACCGGTCGCTCGTGCCGACGGCCGTCGAGGAGATGCTGCGCTGGACCACGCCCGTCGTCAGCTTCATGCGGACTGCAACGCATGACGCCGAGCTGGGCGGGCAGGCGATCCGGGAGGGCGACCCGGTGCTCATGCTCTACGCGTCGGCCAACCGGGACGAGCGCCAGTTCGGACCGACCGCCGACCGGTTCGACATCGAGCGCGACCCCAACCACCACGTTGCCTTCGGCTTCGGCGCCCACTTCTGCATCGGCGCGGCGCTCGCCCGCATCGAGGCTCGCCAGCTCCTCGAAGAGCTGCTCGACCGGTTCGAGACCGTTGAGCCCGCGGGCGACGTCGAACGCAGCCACTCGGCCGTGATCGCGGGCGTGAAGCGCGCCCCCCTCGTCTTTCGATAAGGAGCCACGATGCTGCTCGACCGGTTCAGCCTCACCGACAAGGTCGCGATCGTCACCGGCGCCGGCCGCGGCATCGGAGCCGCGTGCGCACTCGGCTTCGCGGAGGCGGGCGCCGACGTCGTGATCGCGTCGCGCACGAAGGAGCAGCTCGAGGACGTCGCCTACCAGGTGTCCGATCGCGGGCGGCGGGCGCTGGGCGTCCCGTGCGACGTGAACGAGACGGCCAACCTCGAGCTCCTCGTCGACCAGGCGATGAGCGAGTTCGGTCGCATCGACGTGGTCGTCAACAACGCCGGCGGCAGCATGCCCGGTCCGTTCCTCGACAC
>DASYQJ010000303.1:0-12770 GCA_036005605.1 Acidimicrobiia bacterium | reverse complement strand
AGACCCCACCGACAACGTCGCCTTCATCGTCGACGAAGACGTCTGCACCCGCTGCGCCCTGTGCGTCGACCGCTGCCCCACCGGCGTCATCATCCTCGGCAAGATCTCCCAACAGATCGCCGAAGGCGACCCCCACACCCGTACCGACCGCCACGGCTACAGCTACGGAGTTCGGTTCTGATGGCCAAGCGAGGCAACGGACAGAACGGGGAGCGGCGGCTCGCCAAGGTCCTCGAGACCGCGGACCAGAAGGTCCGCGGCTCGCAGGCGTGGACGTCCATCTTCCGGCCCGGGTCGGTGTTCCGCCGCGGCTACACGGACAGTCCCCGGAACCGGTCCTACGTGATCATGAACAACGTGCTGTACCACCTTCACCCGGTGAAGGTGAAGCGGCACGCGGTGAAGGTCTCCTACACGCTCTGCCTGGGGGGCCTCTCGTTCTTCCTCTTCATACTGCTGACCATCACCGGCATCTTCTTGATGTTCTTCTACCGCCCGACGGCCGCGTCGGCGTGGGACACGGTGCAGACGCTCGAGACGGCCGTGACGTTCGGATCGATCGTGCGGAACATGCACCGGTGGGCAGCCCACCTCATGGTGCTCACCGTGTTCCTGCACATGAGCCGGGTCTTCTACCACGGGGCGTACAAGTCGCCACGCGAGTTCAACTGGGTCATCGGCGTGATCCTGCTCACGCTGACGCTGCTGCTCTCGTTCACGGGCTACCTGCTGCCGTGGGACCAGCTGGCGCTGTGGGCCGTGACCGTCGGCACCAACATGATGGGCTACACGCCGGTCTTCGGCTCGCAGGTGAAGTTCGTGCTGCTGGGATCGTCGGAGATATCCAACGACACCCTCTTACGCTGGTACACGCTGCACGTCCTGCTCCTCCCGTTCGTGATCGTGATCTTCATGGCCGTCCACTTCTGGCGCGTCCGCAAGGACGGCGGCCTGTCCGGGCCGCTCTAAGGGTGAGAAGGGATCGATGACCGAGGTTCCCGAGCACCTGCTCCGCCGCAGCCGGGAGCGCCGCAAGGCGCTCGGCCTTCCCGTGCCCGGCGAAGAGGGTGGCGAAGGCGGCGAGGAAGCCGCGCCCGCAGCAGAGGCCCCCGCGGCCGGCGAGCAGCCAGCCGAGGCGCCCGCAGCCGCAGCTGCTGGCCCGCCCGCCGGCGGAGACGGCGACGACATGGCTGCCGCAGCCGCGGCGAGCGGTGTCCCCGCCCACCTGCTCGAGCGGTCGAAGCGGCGCCGGGCGCAGCTCACCGGGGACGGCGGAGACGGCGGCGCGGCCGAACCGGCGGCGGCCGCTGCGGCGACCACGGGCGGCGGCGCGACCGCCACCGCGACGGCGCCGAAGCCGACGCCGACGGCTACCGGCCCGGGCGGTCACACGCAGCGGCTGCTGACGGTCGTGAAGTCGGGCTCGATCCAGCAAACCCGCGCCGAAGCGCAGGACAAGGTGCACGTGTGGCCGCACCTGCTCGTCATCGAGTTCGCGGCGGTGCTGGTCGTGACGGCGGCGATGCTGGTCTTCTCGGCACTCGTGCGCGCGCCGTTGCTCGGGTTGGCCGACTTCAACAAGACACCGAACCCGTCCAAGGCGCCCTGGTACTTCCTCGGGTTGCAGGAGCTGCTGACGATGTTCCACCCCATGGTCGCGGGAGTGACGATCCCGGGCATGGGTCTGTTCCTGCTGGCGGTGGCGCCGTTCGTCGACAAGAACCCGTCGCACGCGCCGACGGACCGGAAGTTCGCGATCTCGATCTTCACGCTGTTCCTGATGCTCTGGGCGGTGCTCGTCATCATCGGCTCGTTCTTCCGCGGGCCGGGCTTCAACTTCGTGTTCCCGTGGAACAACGGGATCTTCTTCGACCTGTAGGGCGTTTGTAATAGGTGGACTCCTCAACCGTTCTCATCGTCGCCATTCCGGCGCTGCTGATCCTCGCAGCGGTTGCGATCGTGGCCGAAGGCCGTCGCCGGTCGACCACCGGCCGGCTCAGCCGCGAGACGCGCAAGCGCGACCGGTCGTTGCCGGCGACCGAAGCACCCGCGCCCGAGCCCGCCGGAACCGAGCTGGCCGAGCTCGACGAGGAAGCGCGCGCCCGGGCGCAGGAGTCACGCCAGGCGCTCGAGCCCGTCGGCGCCCGCGCCCCGGTCGAATACGTCCCGGTGGAGGAAGAGGAGCTGGGGCTCACGCGCCGCCAGTTCTTCAACCGCGGGATCCTGACCGGGCTCGGCATCTTCGCCGCCGGCATGGGCGCGGCGATGCTCGGGTTCCTCTGGCCGGGAAGCGCGGGCGGCTTCGGCGCCAAGATCGTCGTCGGGTCCGAGGACGACGCAAAGCAGCAGTTCGACAAGAAGCTGCCCTTCTACAACGCCGCCGCCCGCACGTACATTCAGCCGTACCCGAAGGACGACATCGCGAAGGCGAAGGCCGTCTACGACCCCCGCATCGTCGCCGGCATGGAGAAGGGGTACGTGGCGCTGTACCAGAAGTGCGTGCACCTCGGCTGTCGGGTGCCGTGGTGCGAGACGTCGCAGTGGTTCGAGTGCCCGTGCCACGGGTCGAAGTACAACCGGGTCGGCGAGAAGAAGGGCGGGCCGGCGCCGCGCGGCCTCGACCGCTTCGTGCTCGAGGTGTCGGGCGGCGAGATCACGGTCGACACCGCCGCCAGCTCGCTGGTCCAGGGCCCCCCGATCGGCACGGACACGACAGGGCAGACGGCCGAGGGGGCGCCCTGTGTGTGAGGTCCACACCCGGTGAACCTCCGTCTCGTCATCATCCTCGTCAACCTGGCGGCGTTCGCGACCATCGGGATCATCATCCTGTGGCGGGTGTTCAGCCTGCGCCGGAACCCCGAGCCGAAGCCGCCGCAGAACCTGACGCCGTTTCTCCCCGACGAGGATCTCGAGGGCCGCAAGCTCGAACGCGTCCTGGGGATCTCACTGCTCACGACCGCGCTCATCGCGCTGACGTTGTTCGCCTACTACGTGTTCGAGCCGTCCCGGTCGGAATCGGCCGAGGAGCAGTTCCACGAGCGGTCGGTCGAGCGCGGCGCGATCCTGTTCGCGAACGACCAGAGCAAGGCCTACGACCCGACGCGTTCGCTGCTGTGCGCCAATTGTCACGGCGTCAAGGGTGAGGGCGGCAGCACCAACTTCACCATCAAATCGGACGACCCGCGCTGCGATCCGACGGCGGCGGTCACCGCCGAGACGCCGAGCTACTGCCTACCGGTCCAGGTGACGTGGCAGGCGCCGCCACTGGATGTGGCGATGCTGCGGTACGACAAGAAGCAGGTGCACGACATCATCACTTTCGGCCGACCGGGGACGCCGATGCCTCCATGGGGGATCGCGAGCGGCAAGGGCGTGCTCAACGAGCAGGGCATCGACGACCTCGTGAGCTACGTCGAGAGCATCCAGATCACGCCCGAGAAGGCCAAGGAGCGGTTCACGAAGCAGCTCGTCGATGCCCGGGCGGAGCAGCCCGGCAAGAGCGACGGCGAGCTGCTCTTCCAGCTGCAGTGCGCGCGGTGCCACACGAAGAATTGGTCGTTCTACGACCCGGACAAGCCGGTGGGCCCGCCCCCCGGCCCCCAGGGCGGGGGCGCGTACGGGCCCAACCTCACCGGCGGCGACACGCTGCGCCAGTTCGCGGGCCCGAAGGGGGTCCAGGACCAGATCGACTGGGTCACGTCGGGCAAGCCGGCCAACGAGCTGTACGGCACGCGCGGGATCTCGTCCGGCCGTATGCCCCACTTCGGCAACGTCCTGACCAAGGAGCAGATCCAGGCGATCGTCGACTACGAGCGGGGCCTGTGATGGGAGCGTTGATCTTCGCACAAGAGCAGATCGACAAGACCCTCTGGTACCCCACGATCCTCGGCATCCTCGTGGTCGTCGCCGGGATCGTGCTGTTCTGCGGCTCGGTCTACCTGCTGCTCGGGACGAACCTCGGCGCCCGGCTCGGGTTCCTCGTCGCGTTCACCGGTCTCGCCGGCTTCATGGTGATCCTGACCATCCTGTGGGTGACGACGCAGTCGCCGTTGAACACGCTGAAGGGCCGCATCCCCGAGTGGAACGTCCAGCAGTACGTCAGCAGCCTCGACCAGTCCAAATATCCCCAAGCCAAGAAGGTCACCAAGAAGGAGAAGGTCGACACGATCGAGGCGTCGAACGTGAAAGCTGCCGTCGATGCGCGCCTCGTCACGCTGCAACCGACCGCGATCGAGAAGCCGACCCCCGAGGACAACAAGTTCGCCAAGTTCGACAAGGTGACCGACTACGAGACGGTCAACACCTATGAGATCGGCGGCAGCGATCCCGAGTTCCTGGACTTCCAGTTCACGCACAAGCCGCTCGTCGCGGTCGTAGAGGTATGCGCGGTGCAACCCCAGAACACGCCGTTCGGTGTCCCGCCTCCGAAGCCTGTGTGCGACCCGACGTCGGACAAGAACGGTTTCGTGATCCTGTCGCGTGACCTCGGCCAGCTGCGACTCCCGCCGATCATCGCGCTGATCTGCTCGTCGATTCTGTTCGGCCTGGGGCTGCTCGGCCTGCACTGGCGTGAGCGCGACGAAGCCGAGCGGGCGAAGCAACGCGAGGCCGCCGGCCCGGCGCCGGTCCCGGCCCGGACTTGAGGAGATCTGACGTGACTCACCGCGGGCGTGCCCTCGTCGTGATGATCGTGTCGTCGGTGACGGCGTTCGCGCTCACAGCCTCTCCCGCCGGCGCTCAGCAGCTCGTCGACGCCGGCAAGGAGAACGGCGGCGGCGCGCTCGCCTTCGTGCTGTTCACCGTGCTCGTAGGTCTGACGTTCGGCGTCCTCTTCGCAATGGACCGCGTCCGCCGCCGCCGCCAGCAGGAGCAGGACCAGCAGCGCTAGCGGTCTCGCCCCGCGGTCGACGAGACCTCGCGGGAGATGATGCCCCAGTGCACGCTGTTGAGCATCGCTTCGGTGCGGTCGCGGGCATCGATCTTTCCGTACGCCGACGACAGGTCGCGGGAGACGGTGCGGTCGCTCACGAGGAGGCGTGACGCGACCTCGCCGGTGGAGTAACCGTCGGCGACCAGCTGCAGGGCATCCGCCTCGCGCTTCGTGATCAGGTCGTGCCTGACGTCGTCGGGAGCCGTGAGCTCTCGGAGCATCGAGCCCGCGAGGTTGGGTGAGAGCACGACCTCCCCGGCGGCGACCTTCTCCACCGCCGTGACCACTTCTTGCATCGAGAAGTCCTTGGTCAGGTAGGCGCAGGCGCCCGCCCGCACGGCGCGCGCAACCAACGCCGGATTGCTGTGCATCGTCACCATCACGACGCGCATCTCGGGATCGCGTGCACAGAGGCGCCGCGTCACCTCGATGCCGTCGGGACCCGGGAGTGACACGTCCATCAGGACCACGGACGGATGGAGCTCCTCGACGAGCCTGAGCGCCTCGTTCCCGTCGCCGGCCTCGCCGACGACGTCGATGCCGGCGAGCTCCAACGCGACGCGCATCGAGTCGCGGAGCATGACGTGATCGTCGACGATCAAGACGCGCGCCCCGCCGTCCACATCCGCCCCGATCCGTCGCGGGCTGCCCTGGGGATCATGGGCCAAGGCGGCGCGCTCGTCTACCGCCTGAAACCGGTCAGATCACCCCGAACGCCGCGCCGGTGCTTCAGTCGGGTAGCGCGTTCGTCGCTTCGGTGGCGGCGGCGAGTGTGTGCGCGAGCTCGGCGTCGCCGTGGGCGAGGCTCGGGAACAGCACTTCGTAGCCGCTCGGCGCGATGTACACACCACGATCGAGGAGGCCGTGGAAGAACGACGCGTACGCCTTGTGGTTCGCGGCGTGCGCATCGTCGTAGTCGCGCACCGGATGGTCGGAGAAGAACAGCCCGACCAGGGTGCACGCACGCGGCACCTGCGCCGAGACGCCAGCGGTGTCGAACACGCCGACGAGCCCGTCGGCGAGACGGGCCGCGGTCCCCTCGAGGCGTGCGTACGCGTCGTCGTCGAGCAGTGACAGCGCGGCGAGGCCGGCGGCGGTGGCGAGGGGGTTCCCCGACAGCGTGCCGGCCTGGTACACGGGACCCACCGGCGCGAGGTCGTCCATCAGATCGGCTCGTCCCCCGAGAGCGGCCAAGGGAAGCCCCCCGCCGACGACCTTGCCGAACAGCGACAGGTCCGGCGACACGCCGAGCACGCCCTGGGCGCCGGCGGGCCCGACCCGGAACCCGGTGATCACCTCGTCGAACACGAGCAGGGCGCCGTGCTCGTCGCAGCGCCGGCGTAGCCCGGCGAGGAAGCCGTCGTCGGCGGGCACGAGGCCCATGTTCGCCGCTACCGGTTCGACGAGCACCGCCGCCACCTCGTCGCCGTGCCGTGCGAACACCTCGTCGACCGCGGCGGGATCGTTGTACGGCACGGCCACCGTGTCGGCGACGGTGCCTTCGGTGACCCCGGCGCTCCCGGGCAGACCAAACGTCGCGACGCCACTCCCCGCCGCCACGAGCAACGCGTCGAGGTGACCGTGGTAGCACCCGGCGAACTTGACGATCTTCGCCCTGCCGGTCGCGCCACGGGCGAGGCGAACCGCGGTCATCGCCGCTTCGGTCCCCGACGAGACGAGGCGCACCTTCTCGACCGACGGCACCCGCGCGCAGATCGTCTCGGCCAACTCCACCTCGCGGGCGGTCGGCGCGCCGTACGACGTCCCGTCGGACGCGGCGCGCTGCACAGCCTCGACCACCTTCCGATGTGCGTGCCCGAGGATCGACGCGCCCCACGACTGCACGTAGTCGACGTAGCGGCGCCCCTCGGTGTCGACCAGGTACGCGCCCTCACCGCGGGCGACGAAGAACGGCTCGCCGCCGACGGCACCGAACGCGCGGACCGGCGAGCTCACCCCGCCGGGGATGCGCGCAAGCGCCCGGTCGAACAGCGACTCGGCCAAGAGTCAGGCGTGCAACCGCTCGGCGGCCTCGCGCGCGAGATAGGTCAGCACGAAGTCGCCGCCGGCCCGCTTGATCGCGACCAGGTGCTCGAACGCGACCGCGTCGCCGTCGAGCCAGCCGAGCTGCGCCGCCGCCTTCACCATGGCGTACTCGCCGCTCACGTGGAACGCGGCGACCGGGACGTCGAAGGTGTCGCGCACCGCGCTGATGACGTCGAGGTACGCCAGTGCCGGCTTCACCATGACCATGTCGGCGCCCTCGGCGACGTCGAGCGCGGTCTCGTCGACGGCCTCGCGGACGTTGCGCGGGTCCATCTGGTAGCCACGGCGATCGCCGAACTGCGGTGCGCACTCGGCGGCGTCGCGAAAGGGGCCGTACAGCGCCGAGGCGTACTTCGCCGAGTAGGCGAGGATCGCAGTGTTGTTGTGCGAGGCCGAGTCGAGCGCGGCGCGAATCGCGCCAACCTGCCCGTCCATCATCCCGGACGGCGCCACCACGTCGGCGCCGGCGTCGGCCTGCGAGACGGCGATCTGGGCGTACCGCTCGATGGTGGCGTCGTTGTCGACCTCGCCGTCGGCGGTGAGGACGCCGCAGTGACCGTGGTCGGTGTACTCGTCAAGGCAGTTGTCGGCGATGAGCACGAGGTCGTCGCCGACCTCGTCCCGCAGCGAGCGCAACGCCACCTGCACCACGCCGTCGGGCGCGTCGGCACCCGAGCCGGTCGCGTCCTTCGCCGCCGGCACGCCGAAGAGCACCACCGCTGGGATTCCGAGGTCGGCGAGCGCCCGCACCTCCTTGCGCAGGCTCTCCTGGGTGTGCTGAAGCACGCCCGGCATCGACGCCACCGGTTCGGGCGCGTCGACCCCTTCCTTCACGAAGAGTGGCGCAACCAGATCGTCGATGTCGACGCGTGTCTCACCGACGAGTCGCCGCAACGCCGGCGTACGACGCAATCGCCGTGACCGATGCTCGGGGAACGCCACGGATGCTCCTTTGTCGCCCTCGCAAGCTCGGGCTCGTGCTGCGGCGGTCGGCAAAGCCGCCGCCTTCGCGGCAAGGGTACCGCCCGACACGCGCCGTCCGACTTCGAATGGAGGCCTACGCTCCCGCCTGATGGTCGTCCGCTTCGGGCTGTTGCTGGCGTGCGTGACGCTCGTCGTCGCACAGGCGCAGCCGGCTTTCGCAGCCGCGGCGTTGCAGGCACCTCCGCCCCCGCAACGCATCCTGCTCGTGGGCGACTCGACGGCGGAGACGATCTACCCCTACCTGCGGGACGCCGCCGCGCCGCGCGGTGTCGACGTCGAGTCGGCGGCACGCATCGGGTGCAGCGTGATCGACGGTGACCCGAAGCTCGATGACGGACGCCCCTACATCGACTACTACGGCGACACGACCCGGTGCGCCGCTCTCTCGTCGTCGGAGCAGAACCGGCTCCTGGCGACACAGCACCCGGACCTCGTCGTCTGGTCGAGTGAGTGGGAGTCATGGCCCAACCGCGTCCTCGACGGCCAGCTCGTCCACTTCGGCACGATTCCCGGAAACAAGGCGATCCTCGCCCACATCGACGCGGCCGTGGCCCGGCTCACGGCCGGTGGTGCCCGGGTCGTGTTCCTGCCCGCCCCGCCTCGCGCCTCTCCGAGCGTGCGGGGTCTCCCCAACCCAGGCGGCGACGCCCGCCTCGTCCAGTTGTCGAAGCTGCTGCGGTCGTACGCCCGTAAGCACCCCGACAAGGTCGACGTCGTCGACCTCCCGACGATCCTGCAGTGCCCGACCTCCGACAAGTGCCCGGACGAGGTCGCGCCCGGCATCCGGCCGCGCGCCCTCGACGGCTTCCATTACGACGGTGACGGTGCGGCGTGGCTCGCGAACCAGCTCACCGGCATGCTCGTCGGCACCACACCCCGTCCGCTACCGCCGGCGCCCCCGGAGTGTGCGCCGGCCTCACCGGGCAACGGCCTAGGCGCGGCCCGGAACGTCAAGTGCGCCTAGGAGCGCGTCGACCAGTCCGTCGATCGTGTGCTCGCTCGCCTCGACGTCGACGCGCAGGCCACGTTCCAACGCCGTCTTCGAGGTGACCGGGCCGATCGAGGCGACAAGCGGCTGCGGCGCGGGAACATCGCCGAGCAGGTCGCACAGGTTCGTCACCGTGGACGACGACGTGAACGTGAGCGCGTCGACCTCGCCCCGGCGCACCCGTTCGAGCACGTCCGGATCCGGCGTCGCGGTCACAGTGCGATACACAGCCAGCACGTCGACCGCGTACCCGCGCTCCGACAGGCCGGCGGGAAGCACGTCACGCGCGTGCTCGGCCCGGGCAAGCAGCACGCGCTCGCCGTCGGCCGCCGGCGGTGGGAGCGCCTCCAACAGCGACTCGGCCACGAACCGTTCGGGCAGCAGGTCGGTGCGCAACCCGCGGTCGGCCAGGGCCGCGGCGGTACCCGGGCCGATCGCGGCGATCCGCAGCCCTGCGAGGGCGCGGGCGTCGAGCCCGGCCGGCGCGAGGCCGCGATCGAAGAACGCGGCCACGCCGTTGGCCGACGTGAAGACGAGCCACGCGTACCGGGAGAGGTCGGGCACGTCGAACGCGAGCGGCTCGATCGCGATCGCCGGGAGCTCGATCACCTCGGCGCCGAGACTTTCGAGGCGATGGCGCAGCTCACTCGCCTGCTCGCGGGCACGGGTCACGACCACCGACCGGCCGAAGAGCGGCCGCGTCTCGAACCACGCGAGGTCGAGGCCGGCGACCTCGCCCACGACGATCGTCGCCGGCGCCCGGACATCGGCGTCGGCAATCGTCGCCAGCGTCGCCCGCACGGTTTCCTGATCGGCTCGGGCGCCGTTGCGCACCGCAGCCACCGGCGTTTCTGACGGGCGACCGCCGGCGACGAGGCGGGCCGCGATGTCGCCGACGCGGCCCGCGCCCATGAGAATCACGAGCGTGCCGCCCGCCTTCGCCAGCGCCTCCCAGTCCACGGCGGCGCTCCCCTTGGCGGGGTCCTCGTGGCCGGTCACGACCGTGAAGTGGGTCGAGACGCCGCGGTGCGTCACCGGTATGCCGGCGTACGCGGGCGCGCCGATGGCGCTGGTGATGCCGGGCACGACCTCGAACGGCACTCCGGCCGCCCCCAGCGCCTCGGCCTCCTCGCCGCCGCGCCCGAACACGAACGGGTCGCCGCCCTTGAGCCGGACGACGGCGCGTCCGGCGCGCCCGTGCTCGACGAGGAGCGCGTTGATGTCGGACTGCTCGATCTCGGCCCGGCCGGGCGCCTTCCCGACGTAGACACGCTCGGCGTCGGGCGGGGCGAGGTCTACAAGCGACGGGTGCACGAGCCGGTCGTAGACGACGACGTCGGCTCGTCCCAGCACCTCGGCGCCGCGCACGGTGAGGAGGCCCGGATCGCCGGGCCCGGCGCCCACGAGGTACACGGTCATGTCTCTATTGTCGCCCGACGAGCTCGTCGTCGAGCACGAGGCGCCCGCCTTCCTCGTCGACGAGGCGGCGCGCCGCTTCGGTGCCGACCGCGACCGGATCGCGGCCGTCGACGAGCGCCCGCAGTGTGATGCGTCCGTCGAGCGAAGCCAGCAGCGCCTCGAGCCGCAGCCCGCCCTCGCCGTCGCCTTCGGCCAGCGCTCCGCACGGGAGGTTGCAGCCACCGCCGAGCTCGGCGAGATAGGCACGTTCGGCCGTCACGGCGGTGCGCACCTCGGCGTCGTCGACGCCGGCGAGGAGCTCGCGGGTCCCTTCGTCGCCGGCGCGACACTCGACCGCCAGCGCGCCCTGCCCGACCTGTGGCAGCACGACCGAAGGATCCACGCGTTCGGCGATGCGGTCGGCCAGACCGAGCCGGTCGAGCGCCGCCGCCGCCAGCACGACGGCGTCGAAGCCGGCCGCCTTCTCGAGCCGGGTCGGGATGTTGCCGCGCAGCTCCGCGAAACCGAGGTCGGGTCGCAAAGCCGCGAGCTGCGCACGCCGCCGTACCGATCCGGTGCCGACGCGCCCGCCCGTCGGGATCTCGTCGAGCGGCCGCCCGACGAGCGCGTCGCGAGGGTCCCCGCGCTCGGGCAGGGCCGCGAGCACGAGCTCGGGCGCGGTCTCCGCCGGGAGGTCCTTGGCCGAGTGCACCGCCATGTCGGCCCGGCCGTCGAGCACCGCCTGCTCGACCTCCTTCACGAACACGCCGGTTCCGCCCATGGCGTGGATCGGGACGTCCCGGCGTTCGTCGCCCCGGGTGGACACGATCACGAACTCCGCCTCGACGCCGAGCAGCTCGACGACCCGCTCGGCTTGCCAGCGGGCCAGCGCGCTCCCGCGCGTCGCCACCCGCAGCGGCGGCATTTACTGTCCGTCGGCGGGCGGATCGGCAGGTTCGGAGGTGTCCTCGAGACCGAACAGCGCCGCCAGCGCGTCGGCGTACGCGTCACCTTGCGCAGTGCCGGCGGCTTCCTTGACGCGCACCGTCGGATCGTGCAGCAGCTTGTTGACGAGCCCGCGTGTCAGCGCGTCGACGGCTTCCTGCGCCGCGGGATCGAGAGCGGCGAGGCGAGAACGGAACCGTGCCAGCTCGGCGGCGCGCAGCTGCTCGGCCCGCGCGCGCAGCGACGACACCAGCGGCGCGACCTCACGGGCCGAGCGCTCGAGCCGGAAGCGGTCGAGCTCCTCGGTGATGATGGCCCGTACCTTGCCGATCTCCTGCCGGCGCTGCTCGAGAGAGTGCTCCGCGAACGCCTTGAGGTCGTCGATGTCGAGGAGTGTCACGCCGAAGACCTGACCGACTCCGGGGTCGACGTTGCGCGGCACGGCGATGTCGACGATCAACAGCGCACGATCACCGCGCCGAGACATGGCGGCTTCGATCTCGCCCCGCTCGAGGAGCACGTCGGCCGCGCCCGTCGAGGCCAGCAGCACGTCCGTCTCGAGCAAGTTGTCGATCACGCCGTCGAGCCCGATCGCCCGGCCTCCGACGCGCGCCGCGAGCTCGGCGCCTCGTTCGGGGGATCGGTTGGCGACCGTGATGTCGCTCACGCCGGCACCGTTGAGCGCGACCGCCATGGCGGCCCCGACGTCGCCGGCACCGAGAACAAGCACACGCCGGCCCTCGAGACCGCCGAGCCGCTCGCCGGCCACGGTGACGGCCGCCGACGGCACCGACACGGCGTGGCGGCCGATGGCGGTCTCCGTCCGGGCGCGCTTGCCGACCTCCACCGCCTGACGGAGGACGCGCGACACGAGCGGTCCGATCATCGCCTCGTGCTCGGCGACCCGCCAGGCCTCGCGCACCTGCCCGAGGATCTCGCCCTCGCCGACGATCATGGAGTCGACGCCGGCTGCCACGCCGAACAGGTGCGCCACCGCGGCGTCGTCGTGGTACGTGTACAGGTGGTCACTGATCGTGTCGGGATCGAGGGACGACTGGTCGGTGAGGAAGTTGCGGACGTCCTCCACCGCGGGGTGGAAGCGCGTGCAACGCGCGTAGACCTCGGTGCGGTTGCACGTCGAGAGGACGGCGACCTCGGCGAGGTTCTCGCTGCGCTCCAGCGTGTGCAGCGCCTTGGGCAGCTCGGGCGACGGCACGGCCATCCGCTCGAGGAGCTCGACCGGTGTCGTGCGGTGGTTCAGGCCAATGACGACGAGAGACACGACCGCAACAGCTCCTTGGCGTCATCCACCCGGCCGGCGCGAATGAGATCGAGCATGCCGGAATCGAGAGCCCGTTTCCAATCGGCGTCCTCGGTGGAACGCCCGTCGGCTTGCATCGCATTCCGGGCGTCTGCGAGCAGCTCCAGCAGGGTCTCGTACTCGGGACCGATCTCGGCGGTGATCCGCTCCTTGAGCCA
>DASYQJ010000302.1:0-7333 GCA_036005605.1 Acidimicrobiia bacterium | reverse complement strand
TCGAGAACATCGAGAATCCCCGCGTCGAGGCGGAATCGCACTACTACCACGTTGTGCACAGCGGTCTGGTAGACCTCGGTCTGACGCCGCACTGCTTGTCCGACACGCTCATCACGTCGATGTTCGACGTCGCCGAGCGTTTCAAGCACCGGGTCGACCGTGAAGCCCTGCTCCCGCTCGTCAACTGGCGCCGGACGGCGAACCGAGTGCGCTCGGCGGACGGCCAGCCGGAGTGGAGCGCGGACGAGCTTCTGTCACCCAGCCCGTCAGCGCGGTGACGCCGAGCGCACCTGCCAGCGGGGCGAGGACGAGCGCCGGCAGCTGGTAGCGCCAGGAGAAGTGGAAGAGGTCGGCTGCGAACAGGACTGACAGTCCGCACAGCGTCGGGAGCGCGCACGCGGCGCGCAGCCCGGATCGGCGGGCCCGACCCACGCCGAACATCGCCAGCAGGCCGGCCACGAACGCCAGGCCGAGCACCGGCCCGGGCGTGTACCCGACGCTGAGCTGATAGCCGCGGAGAAATGCAGCCAGGGGCTCGACGACGCTGGGCTTGCCGCCACCCTGCTTCCGGATCGCCGCAGCCGGATCGTCGTCGCCGAACGTCGGGTACTCGCGCTGGAACTGCCACCGGTCGATCGTCGCGTCGCCGGCGAAGGTCCGGCGCGGCCAGCTGAACCCCTTGCCGAAGTCCGTGGCGACGTGCTTCGCCAGATCCCACGGTTGATGTATGAACACGCGGCGCGCGAAGTCGCGCAGGACCGTGTCGCGGTTCTTACCCGGTGGCGGGACGACGCGCCCGGGATACGGGCTGTGATGGGCGTAGTCGTTGACACCCCGCCGCTCTCCGAGCGGCTCGCGCGGACACAGCGGCCGCTCGTAATCCGGCAAGTCGAGTCCGCGGCAGTCGACGATCGTCGCCGCCCGCCCGTAAAGAAGGAGGGCGTCGCCGCGGTTGAAGCCGATGCGGCTCGTCTCGACCCGGTAGTAGGCCGCGTACACCCCGACGGGGACGGCGAATGCCAACACCAGAGTCGCCGCCCGGAACAGCCGGGCTCTCCCAGCGGTGCCGGCGATCAGCGCGAACGCGACGCCGGGAATCACCAGCACCCCGCCCACGGAGCGGACGGTCATCGACAGACCGAACAGCGCCCCGGCGATCGCCAGAGTCGGGTAGGTGGGGCGCTTCCAGAGCAACAGCACGACGGCGGCAAGCACCAGCGCCTCGAAGAGCGCCTCGGACATGATGTTCTGCTCGATCTGCAGCTGGTACGCGTCGAGCAAGACGGGCGCGGCGGCGAGCACGCCGATCCACCGACGGCAACCGAGGCGGACGAGCACGGCGTAGATCGCGGTGCCCATCGCCAGGCCGAGGAGGTGCTGCACGGCGGCGACAGCGGCGAGGGTGCCGACCGCGAGCACTGGGCGCAGGAGGAGCAGGATGTAGCCGATCGGCTGGGCTTGCCTCGGGCTGAGATCGTGCAGGTTCTCGAGATAGCCGAACGAATCGATGAACAACAGAGCCGGCCGGTAGGCAACCTGCGTCACGATGCGAAGGAACGCGCCGACGCCCAGAACAACGAGGAAGATCCAATGTCGTCGCGCGCCGAGCCGCACACGTGCCCGTGTCTGCTCGCCGAACCAGCGCTCGCGCCACTCGAGTCTTCGGCTCACGGGCTGCGGCACGGGCGGCAGTGTACGAGTGCTCCGGGCGGCAATAGGGTGCGACCGTGGATGCGGGTAAGACGGCAGGGCGCGCGCCCGATGCCGGCATCAGCGTCGATGAGCTCCAGCTCGCCACCCGGAACAACGGGATGCCGTTGGAGGCGCTCGACTGGTCACTGACACCGGCCGGCCTCCACTACCTCCTGATCCACTACGACATCCCGCGCGTCGACAGCGCGACGTGGTCGCTACAGGTGAGCGGGCGCGTCGCCCGATCGCTCACGCTCTCTCTCGCTGACCTCCGGTCGCGTCGGGCACGGACGCTCGCGGTGACGATGGAATGTGCCGGGAACGGGCGAGCGCGCCTCGAGCCGCGTCCGGTGAGCCAGCCGTGGCTCGTCGAAGCCGTGGGGACCGCCGAGTGGACCGGTACACCGTTGCGGTTGGTGCTCGAGGAAGCGGAGCTGCTCGACGACGCCGTCGAGATCGTGTTCACCGGACTCGACCACGGCATGGAGGGAGGCATCGAGCAGGACTACGCGCGGAGCCTGTCCATCGCAGAGGCGTCGGGCGACGACGTGCTCCTGGCGTACGAGATGAACGGCGAGCCACTGCTGCCGCAACACGGATTCCCACTCCGGCTCGTCGTTCCCGGGTGGTACGGCATGACGAACGTGAAGTGGCTGGCGCAGATCGCGGCGGTCGCCGAGCCGTTCATCGGCTTTCAGCAGGCCGAGGGCTACCGGCTGCTCCGCGACCGCGACGACCCCGGTGCGCCCGTGAAGCGCATGGCGCCCCGGGCGCTCATGATCCCGCCCGGCTTCCCCGACTTCATGACCCGGCGGCGCTTCGTCGCTTCGGGGACGTGTCCTGTCCGCGGACGAGCGTGGTCGGGCCTCGCCCCGGTGACGCAGGTGCAACTGAGCGACGATCTGGGCGGGATCTGGCACGACGCGTCGCTCGACGACGCCGATCTCGGGCCGTACGCCTGGCGTTCGTGGTCTTGGACGTGGGAGCCGGGCCCGGGCGACTACGAGCTGTGGTGCCGGGCGCGTGACGCCGCCGGCAACGAGCAACCCGTCGACGCCGACTGGAACGTCAAGGGATACGCCAACAACTCGGTGCAACGTGTGCCCGTGACCGTCATGGCTGAGGGCCCGGCGAGGTAGGCCCGAGAGTCGAGCGCTAGCGCTCGGCCGGGGCGGGGACCACGCGGGCTCGTCCCCGTTCCACCATCCACGCGGCGCCGTGGGAGTCCATGTCGCTGCGCTCGAGGACCGTTGGTGTGAACCACCAGTCGGCGCGCACTCGCTCGGGTCGCACGTCGACGACGACGTAGCCATGGCTGTCGAGATCGCTCCACTTCCAGTGGGGTAGCGCCGCCTCGATGCGGTCCTCGATGGCGACAGACTCGGTGCGTCGACCCCACCCCATCTTGTCGTCGAGGTTCTGCGACGTGATGCTCGGCGTGACGAACTCCACGGTCACCGGCTCGCCTTCATCGCCCTCGGTGTCCATCTCGAGCGCGAGCGAGACGTGGACGTCGCCGCTGAGCACCACGACATCGGTGATGAGGTGGTCGCGAAGAAACCCGAGCAGCGATTCGCGCTCGGCGGGGTAGCCGTCCCATTGGTCGAAGTCAGGCCCGCCCCCGCCCGGCGCGAGGAGCTTCACCTTCACGAGGTGCGGGCGGAGGTCGTCGGGCAAGTCCTCGTCCCACGTCCGCGCCATGACCGACGGATTTGCAACCAGCCGCCAGCCTGCCGTCGACGACTCCAATCCGTTCAGTAGCCACTCCCGTTGCTCGGGTCCCAGCGCGGTGCGGTCGCGGTTGTGCATCGCAGGCGGCGGGACCGGTTGATCGCGGCGGGTGCGGGTGTCGAGCACGAACAGGTCGGCCAATCCTCCGAGCGCAACCGCACGAAACACGCGGGACGGCTCATCGGGGTCCGGAGGGCGCCCGGCAACCCACTCCCATTTCGCCTGGAACGCTCGCGCCTTCCGGTCCTCCCACGGTCCCCATTCGGGTCGGTGGTTGTCCGCGCCTTCGCGCCATGCGCCGTCAGCGAATTCGTGGTCATCGACGGTGGCGATGACGGGGTGGGCGGCGTGGAGTTGCTGGACGTCGGGGTCGCGCCGGTATTGGGCGTACCGGCGCCGGTAATCATCGAGTGTGACGCACTCGTGGAGCGGGTCGAAGGGTCGGCCGATGTCGGCGCCGGGCGTCTGTGTCGGCGGAGGCTTGTTCGAGGCCTCGTAGATGTAATCGCCCAGGTGCAGCAGGAACTGGAGATCTTGACGCTGGGCGATGCGCCGGTAGGCGTTGAAGAATCCGGCGTTGAACTTGGCGCACGACACCATCGCAAAGCGAAGGTGCTCGGTGCGCTCGGGCAGCGTGCGCGTGCGACCAACGGGGGAGTGCTCGCCGGCGGCGTCGAACGCGTAGAAGTAGACAGTGTCGGGATCGAGCCCGGGTACGTCGACGGAGAGCGTGTAGTCGCGTTCGGGTCCTGTGATTGCACGCCCCGATGCCACGACGTCAGAGAGCGCGTCATCGCGCGCCACCTTCCAGGCCACTTCGACCGCGGCGTCGTCGACGCCGCTGACCCGCGTCCAGATCACGACGCGATCAGAGAGCGGATCTCCGCTCGCGATGCCGTGAACAAAGGCTTCCTGCCCGTTGCCCATCGAGGCGACCGTAGCCCGGTGACTTGGTACGCCCCCAGGGACTCGAACCCTGAACCGGCGGATTAAGAGTCCGCTGCTCTATCCAGTTGAGCTAGGGGCGCTCGGAACGTCCATGCTATCGGCGTGGATGTCGCGGTCACCGGGTCGCACGGTTTCATCGGGTCGGCGCTCCTGCCCGCGCTCACCCGCGAGGGTCATCGCCCGGTTCGCATCGTCCGGGGCCGGGCCGCCGGCGACGACGAGCTCGGCTGGGACCCCGAGGCGGGCATCCTCGACGCCGCCGGCCTCGAGGGCATCGGCGGCGTCGTTCACCTCGCCGGCGCCGGCATCGGCGACAAACGGTGGACCGACGCGCGCAAGCGCCTGATTCTGGAGTCACGCACGAAGGGCACGAGCCTCCTCGCGCGAACGCTCGCGGGACTTACGCACCCGCCATCGGCCCTCGTCTCGGCGTCGGCGATCGGGTACTACGGCAACCGCGGTGACGAGCTGCTCGACGAGCAGAGCGCGCCGGGCAACGACTTCATCGCCCGAGTGTGCGTGCAATGGGAAGCGGCGACAGCACCGGCGGCGGACGCGGGAATTCGCGTGGCGCGAGCCCGCAGCGGGATCGTCCTCGGCCGCGAGGGTGGCGTGCTACCTCGCTTGCTGCTCCCGTTCCGCCTCGGGCTCGGGGGTCGCATCGCTTCGGGCCGACAGTACATGAGCTGGATCTCGATCGACGACGAGGTCCGCGCCATCCTGCATGCGCTCACTCACGACGGCGTCGCCGGCCCGGTGAACCTGACCGGTCCCGCTCCAGTCACGAACGACGAGTTCACGAAGACCCTCGGGCGCTTTCTTCGGCGCCCGACCATGATCCCGACACCGCTACTCCCGCTACGGGCGCGGTACGGAAGCGAGCTCGTTCAGCACCTGCTCGTCGAGGGCCAGCGTGTGCTGCCGAAGCGGCTCGAGGCAACCGGCTACGCGTTCGCGCACCCGTCGCTCGAGGAGGCGCTGCGTGCGGCTCTGGATCGACACCGACGTCGGCACGAATCCTGACGACGCCGTCGCGCTGCTGTGCGCAGCGGGGCATCGTGACGTCGACCTCGTGGGCGTGAGCACCGTGGACGGCGACACCGAGTGGCGCGCCGAGATCGCGCGCACGCTCGTCGACGCGGCGGTCGTCCCCGGGGCGCACCTGGGGGGCCGCGATGTGGCGGCGTCGCAGGCCGAGGCGCTGCTGGCCATTGGGCCGCTCGTGAACGTCGCCCGTCTGGCCGCCGCCGGCGTCCTCCCGCCCCGCCTGGGTGTGATGGGTGGCGTGTTGCGGCCGGTTCACCATCGGGGCGCGGTGAGGGAGGTCGAGCACAACTTCGGGACGGAGCCCGCCGCCGCGCGAGCGGTGATCGGTCACACGCCGGGCGTGCTCCTCTGCCCGCTCGACGTGACCGTTCGCATGCGACCGTCCGCCACGGATCTCGACGACCTCGTCAGCGCGGCGCCCGTGCTCGGCCCGATGTTCGACGAATGGCGGGAGAAACACCGTGCCGGCGGTGTCCCGGACGACGAAGAGGCAGTGCGCCTCCACGACCCGCTGGCGCTGCTCGCGCTCGTCGGCGAGCCGGTGGTGGCCGTCGAACGCCAGGCGCTCACCGTGGACGAGCGCGGGGCAGTAGACGCGGACTCCGGCCGTGGACGCGCTGTCGACGTCGTGACCGACGTCGACGCCGTGCGAGCGATGGAACGGATCGTCGAGCTCGTCACGCAATCGGGCGCGGGTGCTCAGTAGCATTCACCTGCGCAACACCACGCGCCCGTAGCTCAGGGGATAGAGCGGCAGACTTCTAATCTGCGGGTCGGGGGTTCGAATCCCTCCGGGCGCACGTGGCGTCGGTCAAATCACCCGACGCGCGCCGAACGCCCCGCTCGATGATCGACCGCGTCAGTCCGGGGAGGGACCGGTAGCATCGGTCGGCGCGCGCGGAGCTCTCGGGCGCGTCCATGGTGGCCGTAGCTCAGTTGGTGAGAGCGCCGGGTTGTGGTCCCGGAGGTCGGGGGTTCGAATCCCCTCGGTCACCCCAATCTCGCGGTCCGCAGCCGTTGAGTCGCGGCGACGCCGGTGGGAAGCTGACGGGAACGTCAGGGAGGCGCGATGCCCGACGAGGCCGTGGTCGTCGACGCCGACGGCCACACGATGGAGCCCGACGACCTCTGGACCGCGCGCATGGACCAGAAGCGGTGGGGCGACTGGATTCCGCGCAAGGTCGTCGAAGACGACGTGTACGAGACGTACTACGCAGGTGGCGTCGTGCGGGGCGGAGGTCGCGAGCTGCAGGACGCCATGGCTGCCGCGGTCGGCATGACCCCGAAGCAGTTCCACGACATGCTGCAGAGCTTGCGCGTTCCCGGGGGTCACGATCCCGACGCCCGCGTCGCCGATATGGACCGCGACGGCATCGACGTCGCAGTGCTCTACCCATCGACGGCACTGTTCTTCGGACCGAACGATCCGATCGACGCGTTCCATGACGTCGAGTTCGTGCTCGACTGCCAGCGCGCGTACAACGAGTGGGTTGCCGAGTACTGCGCTGCGCACCCGCAGCGGCTGTTCGCGATGGCGGGGGTGCCGCTCCAGGCTCCCGACCTCGCGGTCGTCGAAGCCGAGCGCGCGGTGCGAGAGCTCGGCCTGCAAGGCGTGTTCGTCCGGCCCTCGGCATACGTCGACGAGCTTCCCCTCAACCACTCCGTCTACGACCCGTTCTGGGCTGCGTGTCAGGACCTCGACATACCGGTCGCGTTCCATCCGGGCGTGCACGTCGACACTCCGGGCGCGTGCCGCAAGTTCCGGCTCGTCGCCGAGAGCGAGAACATGATGGTCACGAACATGGCGATGGACGAGCTGCACGGCGGCTCCGGGCTGGGCCAGGCGGTCGGCAACACCGTCGACATGATCGTGACGCTCGGGCGCCTGCTGATGGGTGGCGTGTGCGAGCGGTTC
>DASYQJ010000301.1:0-4497 GCA_036005605.1 Acidimicrobiia bacterium | reverse complement strand
GAGGAACGGCCCGAACACGCTGCCCGCTGCCACGTCACCGCCCCTGCGAACTGACCGAGAGGACACGATGCCGACAGAGAACAGCCCGTTTCCGCCCGATTTCATCTGGGGCGCCGCCACGGCGTCGTACCAGATCGAGGGCGCCGCGCACGAAGACGGCCGCGGCGAGAGCGTCTGGGACCGGTTCTGCGCTACTCCCGGGAAGGTCCGCAACGGCGACTCGGGCGACGTGGCGTGCGACTTCTACCACCGGTATCGCGACGACGTAGGGCTGATGCGCGAGCTCGGGCTGAACGCGTTTCGCTTCTCGATCGCCTGGCCGCGGGTCCTTCCGACGGGCCGCCGTCCGGTCAACGAGGCGGGGCTGGACTTCTACGACCGCTTGGTCGACGAGCTGCTCGCGAACGACATCGAGCCGTACGCGACGTTGTTCCACTGGGACACGCCGCAGGCCCTCGAGGATCTGGGCGGCTGGCCTTCTCGCGGGACCGCTGAGGCGTTCGCCGAGTACGCGGAGGCAGCCGCGCGACGCCTCGGTGATCGCGTTCGCTTCTGGATCACGCACAACGAGCCGTGGGTCCACGCCTGGATTGGCCATTCCTGGGGCCAGCATGCTCCGGGCCGGACGAGTGAGGCGGACGCCGTTGCCGCCGCCCATCATCTGATGCTGTCGCACGGCTGGGCGGTGGAGGTGATCCGCGCGGTCGCTCCCGACGCGCAGGTCGGCATCACGCTGAATCTGGCCCAGGCGTACCCGGCGTCGGAGACTCCAGAAGACGAGGCCGCGGCCTGGCAGGTCGACGGGGAGGGCAACCGCTGGTTCCTCGACCCGCTGTTCCGGGGCGCGTACCCGGCCGACCTCCTCGAGCGCAACGAGCTGGTGTCGGCGGTCCTCGAGGACGGCGACCTGGCGACGATCTCGGCCCCGCTCGATTTCCTCGGCGTCAACAACTACTTCCGCTTCGTCGTCAGCGACGGAGCGAGCGGCCCGCGCCTGGAGCGCGTCGCGGAGTCGCAGCACACCGACATGGGCTGGGAGGTCTATCCCGACGGCCTCCATCAGCTTCTGGTGCGCGTTGCACGTGACTACTCGCCGCGGGCGATCTACGTCACCGAGAACGGGGCCGCGTTCGGCGACGTCCGAGTCCACGACGGGCACGTGCACGACCCCGAGCGGACGGCGTACCTGCAAACGCACATCGCCGCCGTCTCCCGTGCGGTTGCCGACGGCGCACCCGTCAAGGGGTACTTCGTCTGGAGCTTGCTGGACAACTTCGAGTGGTCGTACGGCTACTCGAAGCGGTTCGGGATCGTCTACGTCGACTACCCGACGCTCGAGCGCGTCCCGAAGGACAGCTTCCACTGGTACCGCGACTTCATCTCGACGAGAGCACGCACGCCGCGGCCCTCGCCCATAGCGACAGGGTGACGTGAAGCTCGGGGCCCTCGCGATCGTCGTCGTCGTCCTGACGGCGACTGCGTCGGCGAGCAGCGCCCATCTCGACCGCTTCACGAAGCAGGTGCTCGTCACCGATCGTGCCGACGGTCAGCTCGTCAACCCGTGGGGGCTCGCGGCCAGCCGCGAGGGCCCGTGGTGGGTCGCGAACGAGGGCCGGAGCACGAGCACGCTCTACTCGAGCGGAGGCCGGAAGCAGGCGCTGACGGTGACCGTCCCGGGCGGGCCGACCGGCGTCGTCTTCAACGGCGGGCCTGGATTCGTCGTGCACGCCAACGGTGTCTCCGCGCCGGCCCGATTCATCTATACCTGCGAGGACGGGATGATCCGCGGCTGGGCGCCGACGGTTCCGAACGGCTGGTCGAATCAGGCCGTCGTCGCCGTCGACACGGGCGCGTCAGGCACGGTGTTCCGCGGCGTCACGCTCGCGCGCGGGAAGCTGTACGCGACGGACTTCCACAACGACCGCATCGTCGTCTTCGACTCGAGCTGGCGCCGTGTCGTCAGGCCAGGCGCGTTCGTGGATCGCTCGAAGCCGGAGTGGTTCGCACCGTTCGGCATCCAAGCGATCGGGGACCGGATCTTCGTCACGTACGCGTTTCGTGCACCGGTGGACGGCAACGACGCGCCGCGCGGCGGCTACGTCGACGAGTTCGACCTCGACGGCCGGCTGCTGGCGCACGTCGGCCGCGCCGACGAGCTCGACGAGCCGTGGGGCGTCGCCCTTGCGCCGCGCGGGTTCGGCCGTTTCGGCGGCGATCTCCTCGTTGCGAATTTCGGGGGCGGCAAGATCAACGCGTACCGGCGCGACGGCGACGGCTGGACGTTTCACGGCGCGCTTTCCGTCACCGTCGACGGTGTCTGGGGCATTGCGTTCGGCACTGGTGGGATGAGCGGCCCGCGCACGACGCTGTTCTATGCCGCGGGCCCGCACGAGTGGCGCGGCGCAACCGAGCTGAACGTGGGCGGCGAGCTCGGGTCGATCACACCGCCGCGCTAGAGGCGCGCACGACGAGCTCTACGGGCAGGATCGTGTCATCCGGGGTTGCCTCGGGATCTTCGATGAGCTCGATTGCGCGAGTCGCTGCGAGCGTTCCCAGCTCACGGCGATCCTGGACGATCGTCGTCAGCGGCGGATGTGCCAGGGCGGCGGCCTCGACGTCGTCGAAGCCGGCGACAGCGATGTCCTGCCCGGGTTGCAGCCCGGCGTCCCGGATCGCCTGCAGCGCGGCGAGTGCCATCAGGTCGGACGCGGCGACGATCGCCGTCGGCCGCTCGTCGAGCGCCAGCAGCGCGCAGGTCTCACGATAGCCCGACGCGGACGAGAAGTCGCCCCGGCGGATCAGCTCGTCGGAGATCTCCAGTCCCAGCGCGGCGGTTTCGCGGCGGAACGCCGCCAGTCGCTCCGAGCCGGCGAAGGTGTTCGCGGCCCCGGCGAGGTGGGCGATGCGCCGATGTCCCCGCGCGTGCAGATGCGCCAGCGCGAGACGAATCCCCTCCGCATGGTCGGAGCCGACGTACGCGGCTCGGCCGCTCTTGCACCTGACGTCGACGCCCACGAGCGGCACTTGCCGCGACGCAAGCCGTTCGATCAGCGGATCGTCGCCGTCGACGCCGATGAGAATCGCCGCGTCGAAACCGTGGTCGAGACCGATGTCGCCCGGCTGGAGCAGGAGCGGGTCGTAGCTGGACTGAGAGAGGCGCCGCGAGATGGCCGTCAGCACCTTTCCGAAGAAGATCAGCGACAGGTCGCGGTGGCCGGCGTTGTCGCCGACGACGATCGCGACGAGGCGGGTCCTTTGTCCGGCCAGCGAACGCGCCGCAGGATCGGGCGTGTAGCCGACCGAGCGCGCAACCTTGCGAACACGCTCACGGGTCGCCCCGCTCACGTCGCTCTTGTCGTTCAGCGCCCGGGAGACGGTTGCGATCGAGACGCCGGCGCGCTCCGCAACGTCCTTGATCGTCGCTCGGGTCGTCACGAGCCACACGATAGTCCCGGAGAGCCGGCGGGAGTGCCCAGCTTGCTGGGAATAGCCGGTGACAAAGGGTGTCCTTGTAGGTAAGTGTTCAGGTCACGACGCGCGAAAGGGGGTTTTCGAGTGGCACTTTCGCGGAGAAACGTGTTGGTCGCCGCGGGCATCTTGCTGGCGATTGTCGTCGCAGTCCTCATCGCCGTGCATGCGGGTGGCGGCAGCGGCGGCAGCGGCGGCGGTTACTGAACTACAACGCAGGAGAGGGGGTGGGCGGCCTCGGGCCACCCACCCCCTTCGTCTGGCCTATCTCAGAGAAACGTCGTCGATTCGGAAGCTGGTCGGGAGGCTGATGTCGGTCGTTGCGCGGAACTGCACGCGCACCGTCTGGCCTCTCCACGCGGCGAGGCTGAACGACTTCTGCGAGTAGTCGCCCGGGGTCGTCGCGTTGGCGTTCGTCCACGTGCCCAGCGTCGTGAGCAGCGTGCCCGACGTGCTCCGCACCTCGGCGTACATGTAGTCGTACGGCGTGCAGCACGCCTCGCTCGTCGTGATGTTGAGCCAGAACGTGTAGGCGCCGGACGCGCTCGTCGGGATGTTCACCGTCTGGTACTCGCTCCCGCTTGCGTTGTTGTACGCACCGAGGATCGAGTAGCCGGTCCCCGTGTGCGGGTACGCGCCGGTCGACCGGTACGCATTCCCGGAGAGGACCCACGGCGAGGACGACCCCTCGAATCCGCCATTGACAATCAGCTCGTTGCCGGGCGGTGGCGGCGGAGGAGGAGGAGGCGGCGGCGGTGGCGGTGGCGGCGGAGGACCACCGAAGATCGAGTACAGGAGCCGGTTCGGAGAGCCGGTGCCGGGGTTCGTGACGTGGTTCAGCGTCGAGTTGTTGACGAGCGCCTGGGTCACGGTCGACGGCGAGGCGCCCGGGTTCGTCTGCAGGTACAGCGCGATCGCCCCGGTCACGTGCGGCGTCGCCATCGACGTCCCGCTGATCGTGTTCGTGGCGCTGTCGCTCGTGTTCCAGGACGAAGTGATGTTGTTGCCCGGCGCGAAGATGTCCAGGCA
>DASYQJ010000300.1:0-16336 GCA_036005605.1 Acidimicrobiia bacterium | reverse complement strand
ACTAGCCCCTCAAGCTAGCGCGTCTGCCGATTCCGCCACTCCGACGTGCACCGCGCGGCATGCGCGGCAAACAAGAAGTTTACGGGCTGCGCTAGACGCGCAGGGCGAGCAGGACGGTCGAGAACGTGAACACGATGGCGGTGACGACCGTGATCCGGTCGAGGTTCCGCTCGACGACGGTGGATCCCGCCATCGAACCCCCCATCTGGCCGCCGAACATGTCGGACAGACCGCCGCCGCGACCGGCGTGGAGCAGCACGAAGAGGATCAGCATCCCGCAGGCGATGACGTCGAGGACCAGAAGAATGGCATTCAGCACGGGCGGTCATTCCCTCTCGGTGAGGCCAAAACGCTAACACAGGCCTCAGACACGGAACCGCACGACCCGGGCGAACTCGTCGGGATCCAGGGACGCACCGCCGACCAGGCCGCCGTCGACCTCGGGCATCGCCATGAGGTCGGCGATGTTGCCCGGTTTCACGCTGCCGCCGTAGAGAATCCGGATCCCGGCGGCGGTCTCGGCGTTGTAGATGTCCCGCAACGCGGCGCGGACGACGGCGATGGTCGCGTTGGCGTCTTCGGGTGTCGCGTTGCGCCCGGTCCCGATAGCCCAGATCGGCTCGTACGCGACAACGGAAGCGGCAGCAGCGCCGGATCGCACGCCGGCGAACGCGGCGCGGGTCTGACTGTCGACGCGTTCGTCGGTACGCCCCGCCTCGCGTTCTTCGAGGGTCTCGCCCACACACACGATCGGCGTCATCTCGTGCTTGATGACGGCCTTGTGCTTCAGGTTCACCTCTTCATCGGTCTCGCCGAACAGCTGACGACGCTCGGAGTGCCCGACGATGACGTAGCGCACGTTGAGCTTCGCGAGCATCGGCGGGCTCACCTCGCCGGTGTACGCGCCCTGGTCCTTCCAATGGACGTTCTGCGCGCCCAGCAGGATCGGGATGCGGTCGGCCTCGAGCACGGTCTGGACCGAGCGGAGCGCGGTGAACGACGGGCACACCACAATCTCGCATTCCTTGTAGTCGCGGTCCTCGAGCCGGTACGACAGCTTCTGGACGACCTGGATCGCGTCCAGGTGCGTGTGGTGCATCTTCCAGTTGCCGGCCATGATCGGCCGCCGCTCGTTGCTGGCCATCACCTCTCCATCTTCGTGGATTCCCGCAGCGCTTCGAGCCCGGGCAGGTCGCCTTGCTCGATGAACTCGAGGGACGCGCCGCCGCCGGTGCTCACGTGGTCGATCCGATCGCCGAGCCCGAAGCGTCGCACAGCGGCTGCGCTGTCACCGCCGCCCACCACCGTGAAGCCGGGACACCGCGCCACCGCCTCCGCGACCGCGCGGGTCCCGTCCGCGAACGGCGTCAACTCGAATACGCCCATCGGCCCGTTCCACAGGAGCAGGGCCGCGTCTCCGATCTCGGCCGAAAACGCGTCGGCGGTCTCGGGACCGATGTCGAGCCCCTTGACGTCCGCGGGCATCGCGTCCGCCGGCACCACGCGCGCCTCGGCGTCGTCGATGATCTCCTCGGCCACCACGACGTCGGTCGGGATGCGGACGCGCCCGGTTTCGAGGAGCCGCCGGCACTCGTCGACCATCTCGGGCTCGACGAGCGAGTCCCCGACCGAGTGGCCTAGTGCGAGGAGGAACGTGAACATCATCGCCCCGCCGACGAGGATCGCGTCGCAGCGTTCGAGGAGCGCGTCGATGACGCCGAGCTTGTCGCTCACCTTCGCGCCCCCGAGCACCGCCACGAAAGGATGCTCCCCCGCCTCGAGCAAGCGCGACAGGGTCTCGACCTCGCGGATCAGCAGCCGGCCCCCGGCGCTCGGAAGGACACGCGGTGGCCCGACAATCGAGGCGTGCGCCCGATGCGACGCGCCGAACGCCTCGTTCACATAGGCATCGGCGAGCTCGCACAGGTTCGTCGCGAAGGCGGGATCGTCCGTCGTTTCGCCCCGCTCGAAGCGCAGGTTCTCCAACATGATGACGTTGCCGCCTTCGAGGCTGGCCACGTACGGCTCGACGGCGGCGCCCACGACACGGGGTGCGAGGGGAACCTCTTGTCCGAGCAACTCGCCGAGGCGCGCCGCAACGGGCGCCATCGAATACTGCGGGTCCGGTGCGCCCTTCGGTCGGCCGAGGTGCCCGGCCACGACCACGGCGGCTTCTTGCTCGCGGAGCCACCCGAGCGTCGGGAGGGCGGTGGTGATGCGCAAGTCGTCGGTGATGACGCCGTCCTCGAGCGGAACGTTGAGGTCGACGCGCACGAGGACGCGCCGCCCGCGCCCGAGTGGGAGGTCCTCGAGACGCGGGATCCCGAGCTCAGCGCTCGCCAAGGAACGCGCTGAGATCGACGAGCCGGTTCGAGAAGCCCCACTCGTTGTCGTACCAGCCGAGCACCTTCACCATCGTCCCGTTCACCATGGTGTCCTTGGCGGAGAAGATGCACGACGCCGGGGCGCCGACAATGTCCGCCGAGACCAGCGGCTCCTCCGTGTACGACAGCACGCCCTTGTAGGAGGCGTCGTTGGACGCGGCTGCGAATGCCTCGTTCACCTCGTCGGCGCTCGTCCCCTGGCCCAGCACCGCGGTGAGGTCGGTGATCGAACCCACGGGCACCGGTACGCGCATGGAAGTGCCGCTCAGCTTGCCGTCCAGCTCCGGCAGCACCAGACCGATCGCCTTCGCCGCGCCCGTGCTGGCCGGGATGATTGACAGCGCGGCGGCACGCATACGTCGCATGTCGGCCTTGCCCGAGCGGCTCGTCTGCGCGATGTCCTGGAGGGCCTGGTCGCTCGTGTACGCGTGAATCGTCGTCATGAAGCCCTGCTCGATGCCGAACCGGTCGTTGAGCACCTTGGCCAGGGGCGCCAGGCAGTTCGTCGTGCACGACGCATTGGAGATCACCGTGTGCTGCGCCGGGTCGTAGGCGGGGTCGTTGACGCCCAGGCAGAGCGTGATGTCGGCGTCACCCGACGGGGCGGAGATGATCACCCGCTTGGCGCCACCCTTCAGGTGCCCGGCCGCCGCCTCGCGCCCGGTGAACACGCCGGTCGACTCGATGACCACCTCGATGCCGTGATCGGCCCACGGGATCTCGGCCGGGTCGCGGACGTCGAGCTTCTTGACCTCCTTGCCGTCGACCGAGAACCCGCCGTTGCTGATCTTCACCTCGTTGCGCAGCGTGCCGCCGACCGAGTCGTGCTTGAGCAGGAAGGCCATCGTCTCGCTGTCGCCGAACGGGTCGTTGACCGCGACCAGCTCGACCCCGGCGCGCTCTCCCCGGTCCAGCAGGGCCCGGTGGAAGGATCGGCCGATCCGCCCGTATCCGTTGATCCCTACTCGTACGGTCATCAGATGTGCCTCCGTGTCTTCGGCTCGGTAGCCATGTGCTCCTTCGCGCCGGCGGACTACAGCAGAGCCTGCAGTGCCGTCGCCAGTTTGCCCGGATCGTGCACCAGCCCGTCGGCCCGCGCCACGTCGGCCGGGACGGGGTCGACGCCCCAGTCGCGGATCACGGCGTCGTCGGCGGCAAGGGCCCCGTCCCGTTGGTAGAGGAAGGCGTCCACCCGGGCGCCATGCTCCTTGACTGCCAGCAGGTGATCGGTGGCGTCGAGCCCAGTGGTCTCGGGCGGCTGGGGTCGGAGGTTCGCGACCTGCAGCACTCGCCCCGGTGCGGCGGCAACGGCGGCGCGCAGGTCCCGGACGCACAAGACCGGCAGCAGGCTGGTGTAGAGCGAACCCGGCGCGAGCACGACGTGATCGGCGCTCGCGATCGCGGCGATCGCCTCGGCGGGGGCGACGGCGTCGCTCGGCACCAGCTCGACGCGCCGGATGCGCCCGGCGCTGTTCTGCACGGCGACCTGCCCTTCGACCGCCTCGCCCTCGACGTCGGCCTTCAGCACAACGGCGTCGGCGGTCGCCGGAAACACCCGCCCGACGGCATCGAGGAGCCGGCCCGCCTCCTGGAGCGCGGCGCTGAAGTCGCCGAGCGTCTCCGTCAGGCCGACGATGACCAGGTTGCCGAGCGCGTGCCCGCCGAGCTCGCCTCCCCCGAAGCGATGCTCGAAGGCGTCGCGCCACACGGTGTCGCTTCCGGCCAGCGCGACCAGGCACCGGCGCAAGTCGCCCGGCGCCGGAACGCCGAAGTCACGCCGCAACCGGCCCGACGACCCGCCGTCGTCGGCGACGCTCACCACGCCGGTGATCGTCCCGGCGTACTCCCGCGCTGCTCGCAGCACGACCGACAGCCCGTGCCCTCCGCCGAGCGCGACGACGGCCGGCCCGTCAGACGGCAACTCCGGGTTACTCACGCTCGAGATCCCGGTGGTGCACGCGGGCCCGGAAGCCCAGGCGCTCGAGGAGCCGTCCGATCTCGGCGGCGATCACGACGCTGCGGTGCCTTCCGCCCGTGCACCCGACACCGATCGACAGGTACGACTTGCCCTCGCGCACGTAAGCGGGCAGCAGGAGCGAGAAGAGTCCCGTCAGCTCCTCGAGGAACTTCTCGGTCTCCTCCTGTTTCATCACGTACCGGCGAACCTTCGCATCTGTACCCGGGAGGGGACGCAGCGACTCGATCCAGTGCGGGTTCGGCAGGAACCGGCAGTCGAAGACGAGGTCGACGTCGAGCGGCAGCCCGTGCTTGTACCCGAACGACACGACATTGATCTGGAGGCCGCTCGGCATGTCGGCAGGCTCGCCGATGATCTCGCGCAGACGGTCGCGCAGCTCGTGCACGTTGAGCTCGGACGTGTCGATGACGATGTCGGCCTGGCCCTTGATCTCTTCCAGGAGCTCGCGCTCGCGGGCGATGCCCTCACTGACCCTGTGCGAGTCCGCGACGGGATGCCGGCGACGCGTCTCGTCAAAGCGGCGGACCAACACCTCGTCGGCGGCGTCGAGGAACAGCACGCGGGTGCGGGCGCCCGTCTCGCGCAACTCCGAGAGCGCGGACTCGAGGTCGGGCAGGTACTCCCCCGCCCTGGTGTCGACGACCAGTGCGAACCGACTGCCTTGGCGGTCGCGCCCGAGCTCGGCGACCTTGGGGATGAGGGCCGGCGGCAGGTTGTCGATGACGAAGAACCCGAGGTCCTCGAGCACGTCAGCCGACGCCGAACGGCCGGCGCCGGACATGCCGGTGACGACCGTGACGTCGAGGGGGGTCGACGGGTCATCCATTGCGACCATCCATCGTCGCAGGTTCACCGTGCAGCCGCGCGAATAGCGATCGGGCGACCTGCTCGGGGAGCCACTTCACTGCGAGCAGCTCGTCGAGGCTCCGTTCCCGCAGCTTCTTGACCGAGCCGAACTCTTTGAGCAGCCGCGAGCGACGCGTCGGCCCCAGCCCCGGCACCTCGTCGAGCGCCGACTTCGTCATCTTCTTCTGACGCAACTGGCGGTGGTACGTGATGGCGAAGCGATGCGCTTCGTCGCGCACCTGCTGCAACAGGTACAGCGCCTCGGAGTCGCGGGGCACCCGCAGCGGGTCCGGCTGGCCAGGCACGTACACCTCTTCGAACCGCTTGGCCAGGGACGCGACCGAGATCTCCTCCAGGCCGAGCTCTTCGAGCACGCGTACGGCCACGCCGAGTTGGCCCTTCCCGCCGTCGACGAGCAGGAGGTTGGGTGGGTACGCGAAGCGCTTGCCCTTGCGGGCGCCTTCGTCGCGCTCCTGGAGGTACCGGCGGAACCGGCGCGTGAGCACCTCCTCCATCGCCGCGAAGTCGTCCTGGCCCTCCTGCCGGCGGACCTTGAAGCGCCGGTAGTCGGAGCGTTTCGCGAGGCCGTCCTCCATGACGACCATCGAGCCGACGATCTCGGTCCCCTGAAGGTTCGAGATGTCGAAGCACTCGATCCGGAGCGGCGCCTCGGGGAGGCCGAGCGCGTCCTGGAGCGCGGTCAGCGCCCGAGCGCGTGCGTTGTGATCGCTCGCCCGCTTGAGCTTGTGACGCGCGAACGCCTCGCCGGCGTTGTGGGTCACCGTGCCGAGCAGCTGACGCTTCGCGCCTCGTTGCGGCACGCGCACGCGTACCCGCGACCCGCGTGCGGTAGTCAGGAACTCCTCATACAGCTCGGAGTCGTCGGGCAGGACCGGGACGAGGACCTCGCGGGGCACGTCCGTCGCCGGGACGTCGCCGTAGAGCTGCTCGAGAATGCGACCGACGAGCGCGGCCGGCTCGAGGTCCTCGACCTTGTCGACCACGAGGCCTTTGCGACCGACCACCCGGCCCTTCCGAACGAAGAACACCTGCACCGACGCCTCGAGAGCATCCTCGGCGAGGCCGATGCAATCGAAGTCTTCCTCCTTGGGGCCGACCATCTGCTGACGTTCGATGACCTTGCGCACCGACGCGATCTGGTCACGCACACGAGCGGCACGCTCGTACTCGAGCGAGTCGGCGGCGCCGTGCATCTGCTTGTCGAGGCGGTCGAGAACGGGCGAGTGATCGCCGTCGAGGAACTCGAGCAGGTCGGCGACCAGCTGGTCGTACTCCTCGCGCTGCACGGCCCCGACACACGGCGCCGCGCATTTCTCGATGTGCGCGTAGAGGCACGGCCGTCCGAGACGGTGGTGGCGATCGAACTTCGCCTGGGTGCACGTGCGGATCGGGAACGTCCGCAGCAGCAGGTCGAGCGTCTCCCGGATGGCGTACGCGTGCGCGAAGGGCCCGTAGTAGCGGACGCCCTTGCGCTTGGCGCCCCGCATGACCATCGCCCGCGGCCATTCCTCGTCGAGGGTGACGGCGAGGAACGGGTACGACTTGTCGTCCTTCAGGCGGACGTTGAACCGGGGCCGGTGCCGCTTGATGAGGTTGAACTCGAGGAAGAAGGCCTCGACCTCGTTCCTGACATCGATCCACTCGACGCTCTCGGCGACGGCGACCATCTGACGGGTGCGCTCGGGCATCGACGCCGGCGGGCCGAAATAGTTCGACAGACGACTGCGCAGCCCCTTGGCCTTGCCCACGTAGATGACCCGGCCCTCGGCGTCCTTGAACAGGTAGGCGCCGGGGCCGGTGGGGATGGTGCCGGGCTCCGGTCGGGCGATCACCCCCCCATTATCCAAGGTTCGGGAAACTGGCAGGAATCATCAGGAAATTGACATTGCTGCCAAGGGCGCCGTCCTCGATGATGTCCTCGTGCCTCCCGCCACCCACAACGTCGCTATCGTGGCCTTCGACGGCCTGCAGCTGCTCGACCTCGCCGGCCCCACGGAAGTGCTGCGCACCGCCACCCGTCTCGGGGCAACGCCCCCGTATCAGACCGTGATCGCCACCCCGGACGGCCGGCCGGTCCGCTCCGAGAGCGGTGTATCCGTCGCCGCCGACGTGTCCCTGGCGGCCCTGGCCCGGTCTCGTGCCCGGATCGACACGCTCGTGGTCGTGGGCGGCGACGGCACCCGGACAGCACGTCTCGACCGGCGCTTCCTCGCCGACCTCGCCGCGGTCGCGGCGCGGGCACCGAGGATCGCGTCCGTCTGCACCGGTGCGGAGGTGCTCGCCGCCGCCGGATTGCTCGACGGCTACGAGGCGACCACGCACTGGGCATCGTGTGACGCGCTCGCCGCCCGCCATCCCGACGTGCACGTCCGGCCGGACCGGATCTACGTGCACGACCGCGACCGTTGGACATCGGCAGGCGTGACCGCGGGGGTCGATCTCTTCCTCGCCGTAGTGCAGGCCGACCACGGCGCGGCGCTCGCGCACCGGGCGGCGGGGTGGCTGGTCGTGTTCGTGCAGCGACCCGGCGGCCAGTCGCAGTTCAGCGCCCAGCTGCGCGCCCAACGCGCCTCGACGACGTCCATCGCAGAGCTGCAGGCCTGGCTCGGCGACCACGTCGGGGAGAACCTCGGGGTCGAGGCGCTGGCGGAGCGGGTCGGCATGAGCCCGCGCACGTTCGCGCGCGTGTTCCGTCGTGAGACCGGGACGACGCCGGCGGCATTCGTCGAGGAGCTTCGGGTCGAGTCAGCGCGGCGGCTGCTCGAGACGACCGATCTCACCGTCGCTGCCGTCGCCGGACGCGTCGGCTTCAAGCACGCCGAGACCCTGCACCGCGCGTTCCACCGCCGTCTCGGCACCACACCCGATCGCTACCGCCAGCATTTCAGCCGGCGGGCTTCCTGAAAGGACCACCAACATGCAGATCGCCATCGGCCTGTATCCCGGCTTCACCGCCCTCGACGCCATCGGCCCGTACGCAGTGTTCACGAACGTCCCCGGAGCGGACGTCGTCGTGTGCGCCGACAAAAAGGGCGCGCTCGCCGACGAGAGCAACCTGCTCCACTTCGATCTCGCGCACACGTTCGACGAGGTCCCGGCGCCCGACATCCTGCTCGTGCCCGGCGGGCTCATCACACGACGCATCGCCGCCGAGGGCGGACCGATCGTCGACTGGATACGTGCCGCGCACGAGACGACGACGTACACCACGTCCGTCTGCACCGGCGCGCTCCTGCTCGGCGCGGCCGGCGTGCTCGACGGACTGCCCGCCACGACCCACTGGGTGGCCTACGACCACCTCCGCTCGTACGGCGCTCAACCCACCGAGGAGCGAGTCGTGATCGAGGGGAAGGTCGCCACCGCCGCCGGCGTGTCGGCGGGGATCGACCTCGCGCTCACGCTCGTCGACCGGCTGCACGGGGCCGAGGTCGCGCAGGCCGTCCAGCTCGGGATCGAGTATGACCCCCAGCCACCGCACGACACCGGCGCGCCCTCGAAGGCGCCCGCCGAGATCCGCGATCTCGTGTCCACCGTTATCGCCGAGGCCGAGGAACGTCTGGCGGCCACGCCGTGAACCCGTCGGGTCAGGCCGCGAGCTCCGTCGCCGGCGCGAGCTGAGCGGGCGCGCGTCGCCAGCCCGACGACTGGATCAATCGCATAGCCAGCGCCGCCAGCAACACGATGAGCGCCGCGTTGCGGCTCATGAGGACGAAGAGCGCAAGCGTCCCGCCGTGGATGAGCTCGGGTAGAAGGGCGAGCAGGGCGACGCTCAGACCGAAGACGACGAATGCGAGACGCGTCACAACGCGTTCGCCGTGGGCGGCGGCGATCGCCGCGAACGGCAACATCCAAACCAGGAACTGAGGTGAGAGCAGCGGCGAGAGCACCAGGAAGACGGTGATCGCCGCCATTGGCGCCAGCCCGTCGAGCACATCCGTGCCGCGCGGTTTGGCCCGCGACGCGAGGAACCACGCCGCCGCGACCCCGCCGAGGACCGCGAGCACGAGAAGGCCGCTGACGAGGCTCGTGACCTCACCGACTCGCCACGCCCCTCGTTCGATGTGCGGGGTCACACCACCGGCGCTCCGCACGAGCGCCCCGACCGTGCTCTCGAACTCCCAGCCCTTCGCGCCGCGGAACGTCAGCACCTGCACCGGGCCGTCGATGCCACCCCACGCAACCCACGCCGCGGTGCCGGCAACGCCGACGGCGACGAATGCTCCGAGCGCCCGCCAGGCGCGCCGCACGATGAGCACTGGCACCAGCGCGACGGGCCAGAGCTTGGCGAAGCACGCGATGGCAAGCGTCGCCCCGCCGGCGTACTGATGTCGTCGGCGAACGAGCGCGATGCCGAGCACGGCGAGGAACACGGACAGGAGATCGAGGCGGAGGTAGATGAACGGATACAGGAGAAAGGGAAGGCCGATCACCAGATAGGCGATGCCGGCGCGCCGTCCCCACGCCCACGCGACGACGGCCGCGATTGCCAGGTCGACGACGAGCTGCGACCACATGAGCCGCACGGTCGTCGACCGGAACGTCCCACCGTCGATCACGTCGATCGCAGCCACCATCACCGGCGGGTATTCGACGGCGAAGTCCCGATACGGCTGCCCTTCGTGGCTCGCGATCTTGTGGAAGCGCCGGGCGTCACCGGGGAGGATCCGGTACTTGCTCGGCGCCGTCGCGTCGGACGCGAGTGCGATCGGGACGACCGCGATGCGCACCCCGGCGAGGAGCACAAAGAGGAGCAGGAAGCGCCGAGCGGACACCGTTGCCAACTATCGGATCGAGGATGAGAGGGGGATGAGGCGTTGTTACACTAGGCGGCAGGCCGGCCTGGCATTCCGGCCACATATCAGTCCCGGGGCCGACAACCCCGCGGTGGGCGACCAGGCTGTCCCCGCCGGCCACAACCGGGGCTTCCCGAAAGGGATCACACCCATGTTGCGACTCCAGGCCCTCCTGCCGGACCGGTACACCCTCGCGCCGCCCGAGGAGATCGATGAGTGGATCGCCGCCGCCAAGACGGCGCTCGGTTCGAAGCTCCTGATCCTCGGACATCACTACCAGCGCCCCGAAGTCATCAAGTGGGCGGACGCTCGCGGCGACTCGTTCAAGCTGGCACGTTTCGCGGCCGACAACGACAACGCCACCGACATCGTCTTCTGCGGCGTGCACTTCATGGCCGAGTCGGCCGACATCCTCACCGGCGAGCACCAACGCGTCGTCCTCCCTGATCTGAACGCGGGCTGTTCGATGGCCGACATGGCGGATCTCGACCAGGTCGAGGAGTGCTGGGAGTCGCTCGCGGGCGTCACCGATGTCGACCGGATCGTTCCGATCACGTACATGAACTCGTCCGCCGCGCTGAAGGCGTTCGTCGGCGAGCACGGAGGCGCCGTGTGCACGAGCTCGAACGCACAAGCCATCCTGGATTGGGCGCTCGCACGCGGCGAGAAGGTCCTTTTCTTCCCCGACCAGCACCTCGGCCGGAACACCGGCTACCAGATGGGCTTCGACGAGCCCGACATGCGCGTGTGGGATCCGCGACACGACCTCGGCGGGCTGGAGGAACGCGACGTCAAGGACGCGACCTTCCTGCTCTGGAAGGGCCACTGCTCCGTGCATCAGCGGTTCCGGACGGAGCACGTCGAAGCGTTCCGGGCCGAGCATCCTCACGGCGAAGTGATCGTGCACCCCGAGTGCGCGCACGAGGTCGTCGAGGTGGCCGACCGCGTCGGATCGACCGAGCGCATCCTCGAATGGGTCGAGGCGGCGCCGTCGGGATCGGTGCTCGCCGTCGGCACCGAGATCCACATGGTGCAACGCATGGCCGCCGAGCATCCCGACAAGACCGTCGTCTCACTCGACCCGCTCATTTGCCCCTGCTCGACGATGTTCCGGGTCGACGGGCCGCATCTCGCGTGGTGCCTCGAAGCGCTTGCGCGCGGCGAGCTCGTCAACCAGATCGTGGTCGACGACCACACGGCGGAGTGGGCACGCGTCGCGCTCCAGCGCATGCTCGACCTTCCGGGCGCTCCTACCGCGCCGGCGAAGGTCGACTAGCGCTTTCGGGTCACCAGCAGGAGCAATCGGGGAATCGTCGCCGCGTCCTTGTACTCAGGGACGCGGTCGAGGAGGCCGGCGGCCGGCGGCGGCTCATCCACGTGCTCGATCAGCAAGCCGTGCGCCGCGAGCTCGTTGACGTAGCGGTGGAGCGGTCGGTGCATGAACGGCAGGTCGACACCCGGCGCCACCTCCTCCATCGCCACGTCGTCCGGCAGGTACGGGCCGACGCGCCAGTACTCCTCGTCGAGGATGTGGTCGATCACCCACCCGCTGCCGGGCGCCTGGAGCAGCGGGTGGTTCAGGAACAGGACGAAGCGGCCGCCCGGCGCGAGTACCCGCGCCGTCTCGGCGATCGCCGGCTCGAACGGGTCGAGATGCTCGAACACGAGGCACGAGACCGCGGCGTCGAACGACGCGTCGCGCAACGGAACGGCCTCGGCCCCGGCGCGCACGAACCGGGGGCCGCCGGCCCGCTCTCGGGCGACTGCGACCTGGCCCGCGGTCGGATCGATGCCGACGACCTCGGCACCCAGCTGAGCGATCCGCCGTGCAACCTGGCCTTCACCGCACCCGACGTCGAGGACTCGGTTCGCACCGGCCAGGTGCTCGTCCACCAGCGGAAGGAGCTGTTCCTCGTACTCGGGATCGACACCGTCGGTGAACTTGTCCTGCCACCACCCGGCGTGCCGCTCCCAGGGATCGCCCTCGCTCACGCGACGGCGTGCTCGGCGAGCCCGAGGATCGGGGCGAGGAACTTGCCGGTGTAGCTGCCCTCGGTCTTGGCCACGTGCTCGGGTGGGCCCTCGGCCACGACGAGTCCGCCGGCGTCGCCGCCCTCGGGTCCGAGGTCGATGACCCAGTCGGCGGATTTCACGACGTCGAGGTTGTGCTCGATCACGATGACCGTGTTGCCCCCTTCGACCAACCGCGCCAGCACACCGAGCAGTCGCTTCACGTCGTCGAAGTGCAGACCGGTCGTCGGCTCGTCGAGCATGTAGACGGTCCGCCCCGTCGCCCGCTTCCCCAACTCCGACGCCAGCTTCACCCGCTGCGCCTCACCGCCGGACAGCGTGGGCGCGGGTTGACCGAGCCGGACGTAACCGAGACCGACGTCGAAGAGCGTCTGGAGCTGCCGGGCGATCGTGGGCTGGTTCTTGAAGAACTCGAGCGCCTCCTCGATCGAGAGATCGAGCACCTCGGCGATGTTCTTGTTCTTGAACGTGACGTCGAGCGTGTCGCGGTTGTACCGGGCGCCCTTGCACACCTCGCACGGCACGTAGACGTCGGGCAGGAAGTGCATCTCGATCTTGATCGTGCCGTCGCCCGAGCACGCTTCGCACCGCCCGCCTTTCACGTTGAACGAGAACCGCCCGGGCTGGTAGCCGCGCACCTTCGCCTCGAGGCTGGACGCGAACAGCGAGCGGATCTTGTCGAAGACGCCGGTGTACGTGGCCGGGTTCGAGCGGGGGGTCCGGCCGATCGGCGACTGGTCGATGTTGATGACTTTGTCGACGAGCTCCGTACCCTCGATCGTCTTGTGGCGGCCGGGCACCGTCCGCGACCGGTACACCTTTTGCATGAGCGCGTGATAGAGGATGTCGTTCACGAGCGTCGACTTGCCGCTACCGCTCACACCCGTGATCGTGACGAAGCAGCCGAGCGGGAACTCAACGTCGATGTTCTGCAGGTTGTGCTCACGCGCTTGGCGCACCGTGAGCCATGCCTCCCCGGGCTGCCGCCGGATCTCCGGCACCGGGATGGACCGCTCCCCCTCGAGGTACTGACCGGTGATCGACCGGGGTTCGGCGATGACGTCCTCGAGCGTTCCGCGGGCGACGATCTCGCCGCCGTGCTCCCCGGCGCCGGGGCCGATGTCGACGACCATGTCGGCCGAGCGCATGGTCTCCTCGTCGTGCTCGACGACGATCACGGTGTTCCCCAGGTCTCGAAGGCGCAAGAGGGTGTCGAGGAGCCGGTGGTTGTCGCGCTGGTGCAACCCGATCGACGGCTCATCGAGGACGTAGAGGACGCCCACCAGCCCGCTGCCGATCTGCGACGCCAGCCGGATGCGCTGCGCCTCTCCCCCGGCGAGCGTCGCCGACGACCGGTTCAGCGACAGGTAGTTGAGCCCGACGTCGAGCAGGAAGCGCAGCCGCTCGTTGACCTCCTTCAAGACCGCTTCGGCGATCATGAGGTCCCGCTCGGACAGCTCGAGCCCGCCGAGGAACTCCGCCGCCTTGGCGATCGACAGCTCCCCGAGCTCGTAGATGTTCTGGCCGCCGACCGTGACCGCCAGCGAGGCCGGCCGCAGCCGCGCTCCGTGACAGGCCGGGCAGGGCACCTCGCGCATGTAGCCCTCGATCTGCTCGCGCACGCGGTCGCTCTCGGCCTCCGAGTGACGGCGTTCGAGCCACGGCACCACGCCTTCGAACTCGGTCGTGTACGAACGCTGCCGGCCGTACCGGTTGCGGTACCGAACGTTGATCGCGCGCTTGCCCGAACCGTGCAACACGGCTTGCTTGTCCCGCTTGCGGAGCTTGCGCCACGGACTGTCGACCGAGAACCCATACTCCTTCGCGACGGCGCCGAGCACCCGATCGAAGTACTGACTTCGGAACCCGGCCCAAGGTGCGATCGCCCCGTCGGAGATCGAGAGATCGTCGTCCGAGACGACCAGTTCCGGGTCGACCTCGAAGCGGGTGCCGAGCCCGTCGCAACGCTCGCAGGCGCCATACGGCGAGTTGAACGAGAAGTTGCGAGGCGCGAGCTCCTCGAACGACAAGCCGCAGTTCGCGCAAGCCAGATGCTCCGAGAAGGTGAGCACCTCCCGGTCCTCGTCGTGCTCCTCCTCGCCCTGCCGCGGGACGATCTCGACCTCGGCGACGCCCTCGGCGAGGCGCAGGGCGGTCTCGAGCGAGTCGGTGAGCCGGCGCTCGATGCCCGTACGGCGAACGAGCCGGTCGACGACGACCTCGATCGTGTGCTGCTCGTACCGGGCGAGCCGCTCCCGACTCTGTGCGTTCCCTCCCGAGCCGCGCATGCTCGACAGCTCGTGCACCTCGCCGTCGATCCGCGCCCGCGTGAAGCCCTGACCGGCGAGCTCGGTGAGCAGCCCCTCGTACTCTCCCTTCCTGCCCCGCACGACCGGCGCCAGCACCTGGAACCGCGTGCCCTCGGGGAGCTGGAGCACGCGGTCGACGATCTGCTGCGGCGTCTGCCTGGTGATGACCTGCCCGCAGTTCGGGCAGTGCGGCACGCCGATCCGGGCGTAGAGAAGGCGCAGGTAGTCGTAGATCTCGGTGATCGTGCCGACCGTCGACCGCGGGTTCCTCGACGCCGACTTCTGGTCGATCGAGATCGCCGGTGAGAGACCCTCGATGAAGTCGACGTCCGGCTTGTCCATCTGCCCGAGGAACTGCCGGGCGTACGCCGACAGCGACTCGACGTACCGGCGCTGCCCCTCGGCGTAGATCGTGTCGAACGCCAAAGACGACTTCCCGGAGCCGGACAAGCCGGTGAAGACGATCAGGCGGTCTCGGGGCAGCTCGAGATCGACGTCCCTGAGGTTGTGCTCGCGAGCCCCCCGGATCGTGATTGCATCTGCCACGGCGTCAGTTTACCGGGGCAGTCGTCCGAGCGAACGGATGTTCGGGGCCGTCCTACCGGCGCCGAAGCTCGTCACGGATCTCGGTCAGGACCTCGACCTCGGTGGGCTTCTTCTCCCGCGTGAAGAGCCGATCGGCCGCCCGCACGATGAAGAACAGCACCGTCGCGATGATCACGAAGTTGAGAACGGCGGTGATGAACTTCCCGTAGGCCACGACTCCGTCGCCGATCTTGAAGGTGAGATCGTTGAAGTTCGGCTTGCCGAACACGGCGCCGATCACGGGCATGATCACGTCGTTCACGAGCGACGCCACGACCAGGCCGAAGGCGATCCCGATGATCACCGCCACCGCGAGATCGATGACGTTCCCCCGCAGCAGGAACTTCCTCAGGTCCGGGAGCACTGCGCCCTCCTCGATCGGCGGATCAGCGTCGGCGCAGGGTCTACCCGCCCCGGTGCCTCAGCTCACCTCGCGCAGCTCCCGCTTGAGCTCGCCGATCTCGTCGCGGAGGCGAGCCGCCTCCTCGAAGCGGAGGTCCTTGGCGGCGTCGTGCATCTCGTCCTGGAGGGTCTGGATGAGCTTGCCGACGTCGTCCGGTGCGACGCCCTCGAGGTCGAACACCGCCGACCGCTTGGCCCCCCGCCCTCGTCCGCGCCCCCGGCCTCGACCGACGCGCACGTCGTCGTCCTCTCCTTCACGGGCGCGCACCATCTCGAGGATGTCGACGACCTTCTTGCGGATCGTCTGCGGGTCGATCCCGTGCTCGGCGTTGAACTCGAGCTGCACCTTCCGCCGGCGGTTCGTCTCGGAGATGGCGCGGCGCATCGAGTCCGTCACCTGGTCGGCGTACATGACCACCTGACCGTCGACGTTGCGGGCCGCTCGGCCCATCGTCTGGATCAGCGAGGTGTCGGAGCGCAGGAAGCCCTCCTTGTCGGCATCGAGGATCGCCACCAGCGACACCTCGGGAAGGTCGAGGCCCTCCCGCAGCAGGTTGATGCCGACGAGCACGTCGAAGTCACCAAGGCGCAGCGCGCGCAGGATCTCGACCCGCTCGAGCGTGTCGATCTCGCTGTGCAGGTACCGGACCCGAATGCCGAGCTCGATCAGGTAGTCGGTCAGGTCCTCGGACATCTTCTTCGTGAGCGTCGTGACGAGCACGCGCTGCTCGGCCTCGGCGCGAGCGTTGATCTCGGCGACCAGGTCGTCGATCTGCCCCTTGGTCGGCTTCACGATCACCTCGGGGTCGACGAGCCCGGTGGGCCGCACGATCTGCTCGACGACCTGCTTCGACTTCTCGAGCTCGTACTCGCCCGGCGTGGCCGACATGAAGACCACCTGATTCACGTGCTCGATGAACTCGTTGAACCGGAGAGGCCGGTTGTCGAGCGCGGACGGGAGCCGGAAGCCGTGCTCGACGAGCGTCT
>DASYQJ010000299.1:0-19414 GCA_036005605.1 Acidimicrobiia bacterium | reverse complement strand
GCACGTGTCGATGGCGATCTCGTCGATGTCGGCCAGGTGCGAGACCGTGTCCCGCACGTCCCAACCCTTGGCCGGCGTCGGCCGGAACCAGTCATCGGTCGCGATGTTGCCGAGCTCCGCCTGCAAGCCGGCCTGCTCGCCGGCGAGCGCGTCGAGGAGCGACCCGAAGTCGGTCGTCTCCGGCGACATTCAGGCTCGCCGGCTGTGGCCGTTCGTAGCGGCGGGCCGGCGACGGGAGAACCGGACCGGGGTCTCTGCCGGATGCGGTGCCGGCGGCGGCTTCGAGCGCGCTCGCTGCTCGAGGTACGCGACGACCTGCCGGTACAGCGCGTCGCTGCCGAGCATCTTGCGCAGCTCCTCGCCCATCGACCGGTACACGGGCTCGCGGCCGGTGAACGCCTCCGGCGCTTCTGTGCACCACCACGCGAACTCCGCGCCGCCGTCACCCCATCCGTCGCGTCCGAACTCCGACAAGGTTGAAACGACGGTCCCGTCCTCCTGCTCCTCGTCGACGCACCGCAACGGCAGCTGCCAGCACACGTCCGGCTTGACCTCGCTGTGATGGCGTCCGGCGCGCATCGCGTGCAGGTGCAACGCGCAGCCGGCGCCGGCCGGGAAGCCGGGACGGTTCAGGAAGACACAGGCGTCGTCGACGAGACGAGTGCGCCATTCGATGCGCCCTTCCTCGTCCTTCCCGCACTTCGCGTAGATGCCCTTGGACCTGCCGGCCTTGGCGTACTGCCACTCGTCGTCGGACAGCTCCTTGGCGGCGCGCACGACGCGGTCGCGGTCCTTCCGGTGCGAGAAGTGCGCGCCGTACGAGCAGCAACCCTGCACCATCTCGGCCGCGGGCTCGGTGAGCACACCTTGGCATCCGCGGCCGAAGATGCACTCCCAGTGCGACGTGAGGAAGGTCACGTCGATCTGCCAGCGCCGGCCGTCGTCCTTGGGGTCCTCGAAGGTCACCCATTCCCGGGTCGGGCCCGATCTGGTCTTCTGCGCGCTCACGCCGCCGAGAGTAGCCATCCCGCGTCGGTAGGCTTCGCATATCGAAAGCATTGATGGTGTCCACGCGCTCGTGGCCGACCTCGAGGCTGCGCTGGGACCGGGGCAGGCGCGTGCAGAGCCGCTCGAGCTCGCGCTCTACCAGCGCGACGCCGGCGTCGACCGGGGCGCGGCCGCCGCCGTCTGCTTCCCGACACGTGGAGCAGACGTGGCTGCCGCGGTCCGGGTGGCCGCCCGTCACGGCCGGTCGTTCGTCGCCCGCGGTAGCGGCACGGGCCTGGCGGGCGGGGCGACGCCGGTCGGCGACCCCCTGGTCATCGTCACGACGCACCTGACCCGAATCCTGGAGGTGAACGCCGAGGAGCAGTACGCGTGGGTCGAGCCCGGCGTTCTCAACCTCGATCTCAGTCGCGCGGTCCAGCACCTCGGTCTGCACTACGCACCCGACCCGTCGTCGCAGCAGGCGTGCACGATCGGTGGCAACGTGGCGACCAACGCCGGCGGGCCCCATTGCCTGGCTTCAGGCGTCACGGCGATGCACGTGCTCGCGGTCGAAGTCGTGCTGGGCGACGGGTCCGTCACGATGCTCGGCGGCCTCGCGCCCGACCAGGCCGGCTACGACCTGCGCGGGTGCTTCGTGGGCAGCGAGGGCACGATGGGCATCGCCACGCGCATCGCCGTGCGCCTCCTGCCCGACCCGCCCGCAGTGCGGACGCTGCTCCTCGACTTCATGTCGATCGAGTCGGCCGCCGCCACCGTCAGCGGCATCATCGCCGAGGGGATCGTTCCCGCCGCGCTCGAGATGATGGACGCCCAGATCACGCGAGCCGTCGAGGACTTCGTCGGCGCCGGATACCCGCGTGATGCAGCCGCAGTGCTCCTCGTCGAGCTCGACGGGCTCCCCTCGGGAGTGGCCGCCCAGGTCGAGGCGGTCCGGGCCGTCGGAACCGAGCACGGCGCCCGCACCGTGCGCGTCGCAGCCGACGACGCCGAGCGGGCGTTGCTCTGGAAGGGGCGGAAGTCTGCGTTCGGGGCGATCGCTCGCATCGCTCCCGACTATTACCTCCACGATGCGGTCGTACCCCGGACGCGTCTCGTCGACGTGTTGCAAAACGTGTACAAGATCGCCGACCGGTACGACCTCACCATGATGAACGTGTTCCACGCCGGCGACGGAAATCTGCATCCCCTCATCGTGTTCGACCAACGCGAGCCGGGGATCTGGGAGCGGGTGCACGCCGCCGGCGACGCGATTCTCCGGACGTGCATCGACGCCGGAGGGGTGCTGTCGGGGGAGCACGGGATCGGCCTCGAGAAGCGGGAGGCGATGCCGCTCATCTTCAGCGCTGATGATCTCGACGCCCAGGCGCGCCTGCGCGATGCGTTCGACCCGTCAGGTCGCGCCAACCCGCAGAAGATCCTGCCGCGCGGGAGCCGTTGCGGAGAGATGCAGCGCGTGCCGGAGGGGGCGTGGGTGTGACGGTGTCGCCGGTGCTCGACCGGGTGGACGCGCTCCAAGCGAGGATCGCCGCTGCCGACGCCGTCGTGCCGGTCGGGGCCCGCACGCACTGGGAGGTCGGCGACCCGACCACGGGCGGCGTCGAGGTGCACGCTCCCGGCGGGATCGTCGCCTACGACCCGGCCGAATTGACCGTGACCGTCGGCGCCGGCATCACGGTGGGCGAGCTGGCCGCAGTGCTCGGCGAAGCCGGGCAGGAGTGCCCGCTCGACCCGCGCGCGCCGGAGGCGACGGTCGGCGGTGTCCTGGCGACCGGTCTGTCGGGACCGCGCCGGCTGCGGCACGGGCCGCTGCGCGACCGGTTGCTCGAGGTCCGATTCGTGACCGCCGACGGGCGGCTCGTGAAAGGTGGCGGACCGACCGTGAAGAACGTCACGGGCTACGACGTCCCGCGCCTGCTCGTCGGCTCGATGGGAACGATCGGCATGCTCGTGCAGGTGACGCTGCGCTGCCAGCCGCGCGCCCGCGTCGCACGGTGGATCACGACGCGCGCCGACCCCTTCGAAGCCCGCCGCCGGATGTTCCGCCCGTCGTGCATCGCATGGGATGGCGAGACGACGCGTGTGCTGCTCGAAGGGCATCCGGACGACGTTGTCGCCGAGGCACAGGCCGCCGGCCTCGACGCCGACGCCGACGCGGTCGACGGCGGTCCCGGCTGGCCCGACGGCGCGCATCGGGGACGGATCTCGGTGCGTCCGAGCCGGCTGCGCGAGCTCGGCCTCGCGCTCGACGAGATCGATGGTGTCAGTTGGCTCGCCGAGGTGGGCGTCGGCACCGTGCACGTCGCCGCCGCAGATCCGGACGGGCTCGTCGCCGCCCGCGCGATCGCGGCCGCGCACGAGGGATGGCTGCTGCGCGAGGCGGGCGCGCCGGGCGTGAGCGGGTACGGCCGGGAACTGCCGAACCTCGCCATCCTCGAGCGGATCCGGGCCGCATTCGACCCCACCGGCAAGCTCTCGCCCGGCCGGCTCCCGGGCGCACCCGCACCGGCGCCGTCGCCGCCGTGATGAGCCCTGCGGGGGGCGGTGTGCTCGACCTCGACGAGGACGAGCTCGTCGCGTGCGTGGCGTGCGGGCTGTGCCTGCCGCACTGTCCGACGTACCGCGTCACGGGCCTCGAGACCGCGTCCCCTCGGGGCCGGATCGCGGCCATGCAGGCCGTGGATCTCCAGGGGGCGCCGCTCGACGCCACGTTCGAGCGCTACATGGAGGAGTGCGTGCAGTGCCGCGGCTGCGAGGCCGCGTGCCCGTCGTCGGTGCAGTTCGGCCACCTGATGGAAGGCGCGCGGGCGGCGCTCGACGAGCACCGCCGCCCGACGCGACCGTGGTCCCGGCGCGCTGCCGAGTGGCTCGGCTACCGCCTCGTCCTCCCGCGCCACTGGCTTCTCGTCGCCTTGTCGTGGCTGCTCGCACTCGCGCAACGCGTCCGCCTGGTTCCGGCGCGCCTGCCGGTGCCGCAGATCTCGCTGCGATCGCTCGCCCGCCCGCTCCGAGCACGCGCGCCCGCCGAGAGCGCCGACGCGTTCTTGTTCCCGGGATGCGTGATGGACGCATGGCAGCGTGAAACGCACCGGGCTGCGCTACGCGTCATGGAGGCGGCCGGCGCGCACCCTGCACTGCCCGCCCGCGGAGCCGACTGCTGCGGCGCGCTGCACACGCACGCGGGACGGGTCGACGACGCACGGCAACTCGCGCGTCGGGTCATCGCGTCGATGGCCGGCGACGCGCCGATCGTGGTCGACAGTGCCGGATGCGGCGCGGCCATGAAGGACTACGGCCACCTCCTCGGAACTCCGGAAGCGGCGGCGTTCGCACGCCGGGTGCAGGATTTCTCCGAGTGGCTCGAGTCGCGGGGTCCGCTGCCGGTCCGGTCCACGGGCCGCACGGTTGTCGTGCAGGACCCGTGCCACCTCCGGCACGTGCAGAAGGCGGCCGGCGCGGTCCGAGTGGTGCTGGCGCCGGCATACGTCACGGTCGACACCGACGACGACGGACTCTGTTGCGGCGCCGGCGGCGCCTACAACGCGCTCCAGCCCGAGCTCGCCGCCGACATCCGGAACCGGAAGGTCACCGCGATCCGGCGAGCCGCCGGCGGCCGTGCCGACCCGCTCGTCGTGTCGGCGAACCCGGGCTGCGCCATGCATCTCGCCGCGGCGGGGCTCGACGTCCGGCATCCCGCCGACCTGCTGGTGGAGGCACTCGATGGCTGAGAGCTCCGAGCGCGTCGATGAGCTCGTCGGCCAGCTCCGGAACGTCGAGGAGGCACTCCGCGACCTCGCCTACGACCGGCTCCAGGCGGCGGCCGACGGCGACGACGGCGCCGCCGCCGACGAGAAGCGGCTTCTCCAGGCCCGCCGGGCGGTGGAGCGGGCCATCCACGCGCTCGGCGGCGAGAGCTAGGGCGAAGCCTGCCCGACGCGCCCGGCGGCATGGAACCGGTGCGTTTGGTACGCGAACAAGCTCCAGATCATCGCGAGGGCGACCGTGATGCCGATGACGACAGCCAGGGTCGTCGCCATACCGGCATGGGCGAGAGCGAACGAGAGGCTCGCCCCGGCGACGAGGGCGTCCATCACTCCGACCGTGGCGGCAATCGTGAGCGCGGCGCGCCACGGCGCCCGCCGCGCAGCGACGTCGACGAGCTCGTTGATCGCCTGCTGCTTTCCCGGCGCCGGGAAGTACTCGAGCCCATCAGGGACGAGACCGCCGTAGTACGCACGGATCCGGTTGATGGCCCGCAGGGCCCCGACGTCCTCGACGCTGATCTCGACGAGGCGCAAGAAGCTGAGCAGCCCCAGCAGGATCACGATGGGCAGGGCCGCGTACGCCACCGGGACGACGGCGTTCGTCGACGACGCCAGGAAACCGAGCGCCAGGACCGTTCCGGTCAGCGTCGTAAAGAACAAGGTCGCGCGAGTGCCCGCTTCGCCGATGCTCGACGCCCGCAGACCGGACAGCGCGAAGTACTCGTTGGCGAGCCCGGCTTCGAACGCGCTGCGCGCGTCCGGCCTCTCGTCGCTCATCGAGCGGGCTCGCGCCCGTTCAGCCGGTCGATGAGCCCGCGTAGGCGCGCGAAGCCGTAGCGGTCGAAACGGAACGCGATCCGCTCCAGGTCGACGTGGTCGTCGTCGGCCTGCTCCGCCGGCGTGACCGTGATGCGCTCGATGCGTCCGCGGACGATGATGTCGGCGAACTCCTCGCTGAGCGCGTCGAGGGTGGCGTCGTCCGGGGCGTGCTGCAGGCGGATCACCAGACGCCCGTCGACGAACCTCTGGGAGTGGTAGTTGGCGTAGAAGCCGGTGACCTCGTCGACGGCACGCTCGACGTCGTCGGTGATCAACACCAGGTCGAGATCGCGCTTGTCGATGTACCCCCCGTTGACGAGCTCGCGCTCGACGAAACCTCGCCACGCGCTCCAGAACGTCCCGCCCGGCACGTCGAGCAGGACGATCGGCGCCGGCTGTGACTTCCCGGTTTGCACGAGGGTGAGCAGCTCGTACGTCTCGTCCATCGTGCCGAAACCGCCGGGGAGCATGGCGAAGCCGTGCGACTCCTTGATGAACTCGAGTTTGCGAGTGAAGAAGTACCGGAAGTTGACGAGCTTGGGGTCTCCCTCGGCGATGAACTGGCTCGTCGACGCCTCGAACGGGAGCCGGATGCTCACGCCGAACGCGTTGTCGGGGCCGGCCCCCTCGAGACCGGCCTCCATGATCCCGGGGCCGGCGCCGGTGATGATCATCCAGTCGTGGGCGGTCATCGCAGTCGCGAGGCGCCGGGCCTGGTCGTAGAGCGGGGAGTCAGGCTCGGTCCGGGCCGACCCGAAGATGGCGAGCTTCCGTTCGCTCCGGTACGGAGCGAACACGTGAAAGGCGTGGCGCATCTCCTTCAGCGCCGCGTTGGCGATCTTCAGGTCGCCGCGGTCGGCGCGATCACGCGCCAGGCGGACCGCGGACACGATCAGCTCGAAGATGAGGTCGGCATCCTCGGCGCCGGACTGCTCGACGAGCGCCGCGATCGCGGCGTCGAGCTCCCGGTCGCCGGTGCGGTAACGGGGGCGGTCGTTCGATCGGCGGGCCACGAACTCACTCTATTGGCGCCGACGCAAGCTCCGGCTCTGCGACAACGGTCGGCAAAGCGGCCGTTGCCGCGAGCGTATGGCCTCCGGTGGTCGCTAGCGGACGGCCCCTCGGGCCAGCTTCGCCAGCGAGACCGCGGGGCGCGCCCCGTAGTGCGAGATCACCTCGGCGGCGGCCATCGAACCGAGGCGACCGCACGTGGCGAGGTCGTGCCCGTGGGTCAGTCCGTACAGGAAACCGGCCGCGTACTGGTCGCCGGCTCCCGTCGTATCGACCAGCCGGTCCACCGGCTCGGCCTCGAGGATGTGCACCGAGTCGCCCGCGATCACTACCGAACCCTGTTCGCTACGCGTGAGCGCGGCGATGCGGCAGTGGTGGCGAACCTGCTGCAGCGCGGCATCGAAGTCGTCGACTTCGAAGAGGGAACAAATCTCCGACTCATTGGCGAACAGCACGTCGATCTCGTCGGCGACGAGGTCCCGGAACTCGTTCCGGTGACGTTCGACGCAGAACGGGTCCGACAGGGTGAGCGCGACCTGCCGGCCGGCGCCCCGAGCGGCGGCGGCAGCCTTCCGGATGGCGTCCTTCGCCGATGGTTGGTCCCACAGGTAGCCCTCGAGGTACGTCACGTGCGCGCGGGCAACGACCTCCGGGTCGACGTCCTCGGGCCCGATGAACGTCGACGCACCGAGGTACGTGCACTGCGTCCGGTGCGCATCCGGCATGACCATCACGAGGCAACGCCCCGTCGGGGGCCCCGTAGTCGCAGGCGGGACGTCGAAGTGGACGCCGAGCGAGCGGAGGTCGTGCGTGTAGACCTTGCCGAGCTGGTCGTCACGGACGCGTCCGATGAACGCGACGTTCGCGCCGAAGGATGCGAGGCCGGCGATCGTGTTGGCGCATGATCCCCCTGAGATTTCCTGGGCGGGAGGGAGGTCGGCGTAGATGGCGTCGGCCCGGTCGAGGTCGACCATCGTCGTCGCGCCGCGCGGGAAGCCGTGCCCGGCGACGAAGTCGTCGTCGACGGAGGTGATGACGTCGACGAGCGCGTTCCCGATCCCGAGGACGTCGAAGTCCGGGTCGCTCATGTACGTCCCGCCGGCGCCGGTTGCACGAACGCGACGGGCGCGTCGGCGCCGTTGCCGTTCCCGTGCGGCTCTTCGGCAGGGCGGAGCCGGCGGCCGATCGTCCTAGTCCGTCCGTACAGCGTCGTGCGCTGCTCGAGGGTCCGGCCCAGCGGCGCGACGATCTGGCGGAACTCGGCCTCGTCCAGCTCCTGGCCGTGGCTGGCACCGGCGGCGCGTGAGATGTTCTCGTCCATGAGGGTGCCGCCGAGGTCGTTGGCGCCCGATCGGAGGGCTTGGCGGGCGCCGTCGACACCCATCTTCACCCACGAGACCTGGATGTTGTCGATCCATCCGCGGTACGCGATGCGGGCGACGGCGTGGATGAGGAGCGCCTCCCGGAACGTGGGGCCGGGCCGCGCCCGACGCTGCAGGAAGATCGGGGTCGCCATGTGCACGAACGGGAGCGGCACGAACTCGGTGAACCCGCCCGTCTCCTTCTGCAGGGCGCGCGTCCGCACGAGGTGGCGGGCGATGTGGACCGGGCGCTCGACGTGCCCGAACATGATCGTGATGTTCGACCGGAGCCCGACCGAATGCGCGATGCGGTGCGCCTCCAGCCATTCGTCCGTCGTCACCTTGTCCGGGCAGATGACGGCACGCACCTCGTCGTCGAGGATCTCGGCCGCGGTGCCCGGCAGGGTGGAGAGGCCGGCGTCCTTCGCCTTGAGCAGATAGTCACGCAGCGGCATGCCGAGCCGGCGCGCGCCCTCGGTCACCTCGAGCGCGGTGAAACCGTGCACGTGGATCTGGGGCGCGACCTCCTTCACGGCGCGGGCCACCGAGAGGTAGTAGTCGCCGTCGAAGTCGGGATGGATCCCGCCTTGCAGGCAGACCTCCGTCGCGCCGCACTCGACGGCTTCGACGACGCGCCGCTGGATCTCGGCGTGGTCGAGCAGGTACGGCGACCCGCGGAGATTGAGCGACAGTGGTCCCTTCGAGAACGCGCAGAAGCGGCACTTGAACGTGCAGACGTTCGTGTAGTTGATGTTGCGGTTGCGGACGAACGTCACGACGTCACCGACCGCTTCGCGCCGGAGGTCGTCGGCGACCTCGCACACGCGAGCCAGGTCCGGACCGCGGGCCGAGAGGAGTGTCACGAGCTCGTCGACGCCGACCTCGTCGCCGGCCAGGACCCCCGCCAGCACGTCGTTGACCGGGCCGACGCCGCCGGCGGGCGCGGCGTCGGGGAGAAGATCGGGCGGGTGCTCGCTTCCTCCCGCGGACCACGCGTGTTCCCGCCCCAGCCCTTCGGCGTCCGAGCGCAGGAGCACTGGGAAGCGCATGTCGGGGTGGAGCCAGCCTTCGGAGTCGCCGACGAACTCCGGGTAGACGGTGAGGCGGGGCGTGAGCGTCTTCCCGGACGCTTCGGTCGCGGCGCGTAGACGATCGAGCGCGGGCCAAGGCCGCTCGGGGTTCACGTGGTCGATGGTCACGGGCGAGACCCCGCCCCAGTCGTCGATGCCCGCATCGAGAAGCGCGCCGAGGTCGTCGCTCAGGTTGGGCGGCGCCTGGACGTGCATGTCGGGTCCGAGCACGACGCGCGCCGCCGCGACCGTCCACACGAACTCGTTGCAATCGCACGGCGGGTGCTGGTGCATGGCAGTGCCGGGCTTGGGCAGGACGTTCTGGACGATCACCTCCTGCACGTGCCCGTGGCGGGCGTGGCTCTCGCGAATCGCGAGCAAGGCGTCGATGCGCTCGGCGCGCGTCTCGCCGATGCCGATGAGGATCCCCGTGGTGAACGGCACGCGTGCGAGACCGGCCGCCTCGAGCGTCGCGAGTCGGCGGGCCGGCGTCTTGTCGGGCGCGCCGTGGTGCGGACCGCCCGGTTCGCCCAGTCGTTCGGCCAGCGTCTCGATCATCATCCCCTGCGAAGGGCTCACCGCCCGGAGGCGCTCGAGCTCGGCTTGCGAGAGGGCCCCGGCGTTGGCGTGGGGGAGCAGCCCCGTCTCGTCCCGCACCGTCCCGCACGCGTCCACGAGGTAGTCGACGGTCGTGTGGTACCCATGATCCTCGAGCCAGGCGCGGGCGGCGGGATAACGCTCCTCGGGGGCTTCGCCCAGCGTGAACAGCGCCTCGTGGCAACCCACGGCCGCGCCCCGGCGGGCGATGTCGAGCACGTCGTCGAGCGAGAGGTACGGCGCGTCGAGCCGGGCCGGGGGCTTGGCGAAGGTGCAATATCCGCAGCGGTCGCGGCACAGCATCGTGAGCGGGATGAACACCTTGGGCGAGAAGGTGATCCGATTGCCGTGCCCCCGGTCGCGGAGGCGTCCCGCTTCGGTGACCAGCTCGGCGACGGGAACGTCGACGAGTGCCCGGGCCTCCGCTCCGCTGAGCATGCGCACACCCTACGCGTCTGTAGGACGGGCGCTGACCGTGAGCTTCGCCTAGCCCGTCGAGCCGTTCGCAGCCTCGTCGACGAGCCAGATCACGCGCCCCGCCGACACGCGCGCGGCGGGCAGGTCGTCGCCGGCCTTGACCCGTTGGAGCGCGTCGCGCTTGCCCTCACCGGCGACGGTGAACACCGCCAGGCGGGACTGGGCGAGGGCCGGGAAGGTCAATGTCAGACGCGGGTGCGGATGGAGATCGTCGCCGGTCGCGACGGCAAGCCGCTCGCGCTCCTCGAGCGCGGGCGAACCGGGGAACAGCGACGCGGTGTGCCCGTCGGGCCCGAGGCCGAGGTGCACGAGGTCGAGCGGGCCGTACTCGCGGAGGAGCCCGTCGTACGCGTCGGCGGCTTCCTCGATCGTGTCGCCCGCGTGCCGCATCGAGTAGACCGAGCGCGGCTGGACCTGGTCCACGAACGCGTGTCGCGCCACGCCCTCGTTCGACTCGGGATCGCCGACCGGCACCCACCGCTCGTCGCCGAAGAACACGTCGACCGCGCTCCAATCGACGTCGGCGACCGCGAGTAGCTCGTAGCACGCGCGCGCGGTCGACCCGCCCGATAGCGCCAGTGACGCCGGCGCCTCCTCGACAACGAGCGCCGAAAGGGCTCGGGGGACGTCGTCGACCACCCGCAGCTCGCCGCGGAGGCTCACGGTGTCCGCCACGTGTCGCCGTAGCTCTGGGCGAGCAGGTCGTCGGCCTCCTTCGGGCCCCAGGTGCCGGCCGGATAGAAGGAGAGGGGGACGGTGCCGGCCTCGAACCCGTTGATGAGCGGCTGCACGATCCGCCACGCCTGATCGGCCTCGTCACTCCGGATGAAGAGGGTCGCGTCGCCGAGGAAGGCGTCGCCGAGCACGCGCTCGTATGCCTCGGGCGGCTTTTCCGCGAACGCGTGCCGGTACCGGAAGTCGAGTGCCACGCCGCGTACGCGGAACGGTGAGCCTGGGACCTTGGCCGCGAACTCGAGTGTGATCCCCTCGTCGGGCTGGATGTGCATGACCATCGTGTTCGGCTCGACGGAGTCGACCGCCGTGGGCGGCAGGGGCAGGAACGGCACCTGCTTGTACCGCAGCGCAACCTCCGTGACGCGATGTGGGAGGCGTTTCCCGGTGCGCACGTAGAAGGGCACACCGGCCCAGCGCCAATTGTCGACGTCGAACTCGACCGCGAGGTACGTCTCGACGTTGCTCTGGGGTGAAACACCCTCCTCGTCCCGGTAGCCGGGGACCTCGACCCCGCCGATCTCGCCGCGCGTGTATTGCCCTCGCACGACCAGCCGCTCGAGGTCCGAGGAGTCGAGCGGACGGACCGACCGAAGCGCCTTCACTTTCTCGTCGCGGATCGCGTTGGCGTCGAACGACGCCGGTGGTTCCATCGCCGTCAGCGCGAGCACCTGCAGGAGGTGATTCTGGAGGATGTCGCGCAACGCTCCCGACTGCTCGTAGAAGGTCCCGCGATGCTCGACGCCGAGATCCTCCGCCACGGTGATCTGCACGTGGTCGACGTACCGGCGATTCCAAATGGGCTCGAAGATCGTGTTCGTGAACCGGAGGGCAAGGATGTTCTGGACGGTCTCCTTCGCCAGGTAGTGGTCGATGCGGTAGATCTGGTGCTCGCGGAAGCACTCATGGAGCTCGGCGTCGAGCTCGCGCGAGCTCTGCAGATCGCGGCCGAACGGCTTCTCGACGACGATCCGGCGGAAGTTGCCGTCTGACTCCTCGGTGAGCTCGGCGCGTCCAAGCCCGGCGGCGACGGTCGCGAACATCTGCGGGATCGTCGCCAGGTAGTAGAGGACGTTGCCGGGGGTCCCGTACTCCGCGTCGCGTGCGTTGAGCACTTCACCGAGCCGCCGGAACGTGTCGTCGTCGTCGAAGGCACCGGCGATGTAGCGGTACTGCACGCCCCGCTCGTCGAGAATGTTCTGTCGCCCTTCGGCGTCGCTGTCACTCGCCTTGGCGATCGCGTTCCGCACCTCCGTCGCGAAGTCCTCGTCGGTCATCCGGGTTCGGGAGACGCCGATGATGGCCAGGCGGCGCGGCAGCTGTCCACGCGCCGCCAATGACGCGAGCGCGGGAAAGAGCTTGCGGTGGGCGAGATCCCCGGTGGCGCCGAAGACGACCAGCGCCCCCGAGACTGCCACCGACGGGCTGCTGGCACTTGTCATGCGCTGCTGCTCCGTTGCCGGCGGACGGGGATTCGGTGCGCGTGACAGATCACATGCTCACGTGGGGCGATGATACGGGTGTGGAAGCGCACACGGTGTCGGTCGACGAGCAGCTTCCGACGAAGCTCGCGCACTTGCACCGGGACACGGCGGTCGGCGATCCGCTCGCCCTCCAGGTGGATCCCAGCGACTGCGGCGCGGCGCAGGTCGGCCGGCTGCGTGACCTGGTTGTCGGCGCCGGTTTCGACGTCGACGAGCTCGAGGTGGAGGAGCAACGGATCCGTGTGAGGGCACGACGGGCGCGCACCCTTCCCGACACGGTCGGGCCCGGCATGCGCCTGTTGGTGTGCGGCTTGAACCCGAGCTTGTACGCCGCCGACTTCGGCGTCGGCTACGCGAGGCCGGGCAACCGCTTCTGGCCCGCCGCGCGCGCCGCGAGGATTGTCGAACAGGACCGGGATCCCGTCGATGCTCTCGTGCACCACGGGATGGGGATGACCGATCTCGTCAAGCGAGCGACCACCGGCGCGAGCGGCCTGACCGCGGCCGAGTACCGGGAGGGAGCGGCACGCGTCGAGCGGCTCGTCGGCTGGCTTCGCCCGGGAGCGGTGTGCTTCGTCGGCTTGGCGGGCTGGCGCGCCGCCGTGGACCGAAATGCCCCACCCGGCGAGCAGGCGGCCGGCTTCGGCGGCGTTCGCGCCTACGTGATGCCGTCGACGAGTGGCGCCAACGCGCACGCTCGCCTCGATGACCTCGCCGACCACCTGCGGGCGGCGGCCGCGCTCAGCCGGTGAGCTCGCCGGCGCGCTTCTCGAGGCTGGCGAGACAGTCGCGGTACGACCGCTCGAAGCTGTCGACTCCTTCGCGCTCGATCGTGTCGGTGAGGTCGCCGTAGTCGATGCCCGCGCCGGCAAGGTCCTCGATGACGCGCCGTGCACCCTCGACATCGCGGGTGATCGTGTCGGGCTGCGGATCGCCGTGGTCGTGGAGCGCGTCGATCGACGCCTGTGCGAGCGTGTTGACGGTATCGCGCCCGACCAGCTCGTCGACGTAGAGCGTGTCGGAGTAGGCGGGGTTCTTGGTCGACGTCGACGCCCACAACGGCCGCTGGAGACGCGCGCCACGCGCGGCGAGCGCTTCCCAGCGGTCGCCGGCGAAGGTCTCCCGGAACAACCCGTAGGCGAGTTTGGCGTTGGCGACGGCGACCTTGCCTCGCAGCGGGTGGCCTTCGGGCAGGCGGCGGTCAGCTTCGGTGTCGACCCGGCTGACGAAGAACGACGCCACGGACGCGACTCGCGAGAGGTCCCCGCCCTGCTCGGCGTGCCGTTCGAGCCCGCGGAGGTACGCCTCCATGACCTCCGCGTACCGGGCGAGCGAGAAGATCAGCGTGATGTTGATGGAGATGCCCTCGGCGAGGCACTGCTCGATGGCGGGGACACCCGCCAGGGTGGCCGGGATCTTCACGAAGACGTTCGGGCGGGCGGCCTGGTCGTGCAGCCAATGGACCTGCTCGATCGTGGCGGCGGTCTCGTGGGCGCGGTCGGGCGCCACCTCCACCGACACGAATCCGTCGGTCCCGTCGAGCGTGTCGTACGTGGGCCGGAGCACGTCCGCCGCGTGGCGGATGTCGTCGAGGACGAGCGCCCAGTAGGTCGAGTCGATTGGCGCGCCGCCGGCGGCCAACGCGGTGAGTTGCTCGTCGTAACCCTCGCCGGACGCCATCGCCTTCTCGAAGATCGTCGGGTTGGACGTGACCCCGCGGATGCCGTCGTCCTCGATGAGACGAGACAGCCCGCCACCGGTGATCAGTCCGCGAGTGAGGTTGTCGTACCAGGGGCTCTGTCCGTATTCGACGAGCCGGGCGATGGGGGAGCGGGTCAGGGTCATCGGGCCTTCTCTCCGGGGGAATCGAGGGCGAGCAGGGCGCGGGAACGGGCGACGACGTTCTCGGGTGTGTATCCGAACTCGGCGAGGACGACGTTGCCGGGCGCCGACGCGCCGAAACGGTCGATGGCGATGACGTCGTCGGCGTAGCGGTCCCAGCCGAGGCTGGCGCCCGCCTCGACCGCCAACGTCGGAACGCCGGGCGGAAGGATCCCGTCGCGATACTCGTCGGGCTGTTCGGCGAAGAGCTCCCACGAGGGCATCGAGACGACTCGCACCGAGACGCCGTCCGCCTCCAGTTGCTCGCGCGCGTCGACGCACAGGTGAACCTCCGAGCCGGTGCCGATGAGCACGAGGTCGACGCGGTCGCCGGTCTCGTCGACGAGCGTGTACGCGCCGCGAGGGAGGCCCTCGGGCGCGCGCTCGGCCGTTCCCTCGAGCACGGGCACGTTCTGGCGGGTCAGGATGATCGCCGTGGGGCCTTCGCCGTCGATGTGCACGCGCCACGCGTGGGGGACCTCGTTGGCGTCAGCGGGACGGATCACGCGGAGCCGGGGGATCGCGCGCAACGACATCAGGTGCTCGATGGGCTGATGCGTCGGCCCGTCCTCACCGAGTCCGACCGAGTCGTGCGACCACACGAACGCGACCTGTGCGCCCGACAACGCCGCCAGGCGGACGGCAGGTCGTTCGTAGTCGCTGAAGATCAGGAACGTCCCGCCGAACGGGAGCGCGCCGCCGGACAGCGCCATCCCGTTCATGATCGAGCCCATGCCGTGCTCGCGAACCCCGAAGTGGATCTGGCGGCCCGTGAAGTCGTCGCGGGTGATCGGCGAGTTTCCCTTCAGCTCTGTGCCAGTGTTGCCGGTGAGGTCGGCCCCGCCGCCCATCAGGCCGGGAACCACGTCGAGGATCGCGTCGAGCGTGGCCGAGCACGCCTTGCGCGTGGCGAGGCTCTCACCGGTGTCCCACGTCGGGAGCTTCGATTCCCATCCCTCGCGGCCGCGGGCGGCGATGACGAGGTCGTACTCCTCGCCCAATTCGGCGTCACGCTCTCGGAACGCGCGCACGCGTTCGCGCCACGCGTCGCGCGCGGCGCGGCCACGCGCGCCGGCCTGACGGTAGAAGTCGAGCACGTCGTCGGGAACCCAGAAGTCCTCCTGCGGCATGCCGAGGATCTCCTTGACCTTGGCGACTTCGTCGGCGCCGAGGGCGTTGCCGTGCGCGTGCGCGGTGTCGGTGTACTTCGGAGAGGGGTAGCCGATGTGGCTGCGCAGGATGAGCAAGGTGGGTCGGTCGTCGACGGCGATGCCCTCGCGCAGGCCTCGCTCGAGCGCGTCGAGGTCGTCTGCGACCTCGCCCAGTTCCACGACGTGCCAGTGATAGCCCTCGAAGCGCGAGCGCACGTCGTCGGAGTACGAGAGCTCGGTCGGGCCGTCGATCGAGATGTGGTTGTCGTCGTAGACGTACACGAGGCGGCCGAGCCCGAGGTGGCCCGCGAGTGAAGCTGTCTCGTGGCTCACGCCCTCTTCGAGGTCGCCGTCGGAGCAGATCGCGAACACGTGGTGGTTGCAGACGTCCTCGCCGAAGCGCTCGCGGAGGTGCCGCTCGACGATGCCGATGCCTACCCCGTTGCCGAAGCCCTGTCCGAGTGGGCCGGTCGTGACCTCGATGCCGGCGGCGTGGCCGCGTTCCGGGTGACCGGCCGTGCGCGACCCGAACTGGCGGAACTCCTCGAGGTCGTCGAGCTCGAGGCCGTACCCGGTGAGGTACAGCATCGAGTAAAGGAGCATGGATGCGTGCCCGGCCGACAGGACGAAGCGGTCACGGTCGGGCCAATCGGCGTCGGCGGCGTCGTACCGCAGGATGCGTGTGAAGAGCACGTGCGCCAGCGGTGCAAGCGCCATGGGGGTGCCGGGATGGCCGGAGTTGGCCCTCTGGACCGCGTCCATCGCCAGTCCGCGGATCACGTCGATGGCGCGCCGCTCGAGCTCCTCGGATACCGCCGGCGTCTGCGCAACCGGTTCGGCCGTCATGCCCCTCCTTCGATCTCAGCGTATGCCGACAGCCGTACGCGTTCGCGTACCCCGGGTGGACGTCACGCGAACAACGCGAGGCTGGCGGTGAAGCCGTGCAGGAAATTGCGGCCGCCGACCGGTCCGATCTCGCCCGCACAGAACGCTCCCGCCAGCGGGATCGGCCCCAGCAGGTTCTCCACCATTCCGGCGTCGTGGTCGGGGACGGTGAAGAGGTGGCGGCCACGTCCGTTGCACGTGAACAGGAGGGCGGCGTCGGCGTCGACCCCCGTGAGCATCTCCCGGAGATCCTCGTCGGCGGCGCCCGCGTCCCGGACGTGGAACTGCACGGTCTGACCGACCGACACCTGCTCGCCGACCGCCAGTGCGCCCGAGCTCTCGTCGGCGCCGAGCAGGTTGCGGACGAGGAAGTCGCCCCGGCTGAACTCGGCCTTGTGCTCGTCGACGACGAGCCCGACGTGCAGGCCGCCGCGCAAGAGCTCGCGCTCCTCCTCCGAGGCGGCGCCGGCGAGCTCTTGGAGGCGCTCGATCGCCGGTTTCCCGCCCAGCTCCTCGATGAGGTTCTGCTCGGCGCGCGTGACGACGTACGGGCGGCCGATGGGCCGGCAGCCCTGGGACACGAGCGTGCGCACCTCGATGCTGCCGCCGTCGACCAACACGCCGACCGCGCCCTCGTCGACCACGCCGCCGTCGAGCACGAGACGGTTCCCGCCCGGGCTCCCCGCAGCCGACGCCAGCCCGCCGATGATCTGGAGCCCTGGGAGGTCCCGGTTGACGCGCTGCAGGAACGCGTCGACCGGGAACGTGAACGGGTCCGCGAACAGCAGCAGGCTGGAGGGAGGTCGGTCCAGCGACGGCCAGCCCGTCAGCGCGGCGCCGTCGGGCGTCTCCTGCACACGGAGCGTGACCGGCGTGAGCGTCGCGCCGTCGAGACGGGCTGCGAAGACGGTGAGCGCGGGATTCTCCTCGATCTCGTGCGCCCCGCCAGCCACCGCGACGGCCGTGCCGCCGACGAGCACTCGGGGCTCGAGGATGTTGCGCAGCGCCGGTCCGATGTCCTCGAACGCGCCCACGTGATGCGTGGACGCGAAGCAGACGGCGAGGTCGCACCCTTCGCCGTCGAGGCGCTCGAGGATCTCACCCGCGGCCTCGCCGACAGCCTGCGTCGCGATCGGGTGCTGGGACAGCGCCGACGCGAACGCGCTCATGGCGCCTGGATCGCGGTCAGAGGGACGACCACCGTCGAGCCCGACTCCGTGATCGTGCAGCGCGCTTCGATCGTCCCCGGTGCGGGGAACTCGAGCTCGGGTCGCACCAACCGGTAGCCGAACTTGCCGGGCTCGACGGAGAACTGCTGCGCGTTGCGGGCGATCTCCTCGCCGTCGCGGGTGAACACCGCCTCGAGGCTCCCCATGCCGCTGTCGTCGGCCGGCGCGCGCACAAGGACGACGAGGTGGGGCGTGATCTGGGTCGGGAACTCGGCCACGGGCTCGGAGAAGAACGCGCCGGTGATGTCGATGCGGGTCGAGCCCCCCGCGACCTGACGGAACTCGAGGTTCTCGACAAACAGCGCCGCGACAATGTCCACGCGTGTGAGGCTAGCGAGATGACCGCCTGCGTAGGCTGCTCGTCGTGACGGACGCCGTTGCGGAGCTGGCCGACTCGGTCGCCGCCGTCCTCGACCGCGGGTTGTCCGAGGAGGACTCGATCGCGGCAATGCGGCCGGCGATGGACCGCCTCCTGGCTCGGGCCGACGAGCTCCCTGCGGACGCGTCGCAACCGGATGCCGAGGGAGGCGCCATCGGGCACCTGCTGCACGCCGACCCGGCCGAGCGGTTCCACATCCTCTCGGTCGTCTTCCCGCCCGGAACCAGCAGCGGAACCCACGAGCACGGCTGCTGGGGGATCATCGGCTACGTCGCCGGGCTCGACGAGGAGACCCGCTACCGCCGCGTCGACGGGGGGACCGGCGACGCGGGGTGCGTGCTCGAGGAGGTCGACCGGGTCGTACACGACCCGGGCACGGTCTCCCGCCTGTTGCCGCCCGACGAGATGCACCACCGGGTGCGCAACCCGGGCACCGTCGACGGCGTCTCTGTGCACGTGCTCTGCCGCCTTCCCGAATCGCACCCGCACAAGTTCTACGACCGGGAGCATCACCGGCTGCTGCCGTACCCGTTCCGGCGGCTGCCTGACGCGCTGGTGCGGGCGGAGGTGGAGCTACCTGGCTAGGTGTAGTTAGTTAGCGTCGCGGCGGTGGAGCGACGCATCTTCGGACTCGAGAACGAGTACGGCGTCACGTGCACGCTGCGGGGCCACCGCCGGCTGAGCCCGGACGAGGTCGCGCGCTACCTGTTCCGCCGAGTGGTCTCGTGGGGCCGCTCCAGCAACGTCTTCCTCGAGAACGGCGCCCGGCTCTACCTCGACGTCGGCAGCCACCCCGAGTACGCCACGCCCGAGTGCGACTCCATCGCCGACCTCGTCGTGCACGACAAGGCGGGGGAGCGGATCCTCGAGGGACTGGTCCGCAGCGCCGAGCAGCGACTGCGCGAAGAGGGCGTCCGGGGCGAGGTGTATCTCTTCAAGAACAACACCGACTCCGCCGCCAACTCCTACGGGTGCCACGAGAACTACCTGGTCGAACGCGAGGGCGACTTCACCAAGTTCACCGACGTGCTCATCCCGTTCCTCGTGACCCGCCAGGTGTACGCGGGCGCGGGCAAGGTTCTCCAGACCGCCCGCGGCGCGATGTACTGCGTGAGCCAGCGTGCCGAGCACATCTGGGAGGGTGTGTCGAGCGCGACCACGCGATCGCGACCGATCATCAACACGCGCGACGAGCCCCTCGCCGACGCCGAGCGGTTCCGCCGGTTGCACGTGATCGTCGGCGACTCGAACATGAGCGAGTACACGACGTTCCTCAAGATCGGGGCGACGTCGATCGTGCTGCGCATGCTCGAGGAGGACTCGCGCCCATGGCGCGACCTCACGCTCGAGAACCCGATCCCGCCATCCGCGAGATCAGCCACGACATCACGTGCCGGCGACGCGTGCGCCTCGCCAACGGGCGCGAGCTGTCGGCGGTGGAGATGCAGTCGGAATACCTCCAACGTGCGCTCCAGTTCGCGAAGCGGCGTGGACTCTCGCCGTTGGAGGAGCAGGCGCTCGGCATGTGGGAGCACGTGATGACCCACCTCGAGAACGACCCGCTCAAGC
>DASYQJ010000298.1:0-4562 GCA_036005605.1 Acidimicrobiia bacterium | reverse complement strand
GGAGGTGTGGCGCTGGACGGACGACGCCTCACTCGTCCGGGACCTGAGAGCTCCTGCGCTCGCCGCTCTCGAGTGGATCGACAGGTACGGGGACCGCGACGGCGACGGTTTTGTCGAATACGAGCGCCGAACGGAACGCGGTCTCGAGAATCAGTCGTGGAAAGACTCCGGCGACTCCCAGCGGTTCCACGACGGCAGCCTCGCGAAGGCGCCGATCGCTCCTGCCGAAGTGCAGGGGTACGTCTACGACGCGAAGTGCCGGGTCGCGGATCTCGCCCGCGAGGTCTGGCGCGACCGCGAGCTCGCCACGCGGCTGGAGCGAGAGGCCGAAGAGCTCCGCAGGCGATTCGACGAAGCGTTCTGGATCGGCGAGCGTGGCGGCTTCTACGCGTTGGCGCTCGACCGCGAGAAGCGCAAGGTCGACTCTCTCTGCTCGAACATCGGCCACCTGCTCTGGAGCGGGATCGTGCCGGCGCACCGGGTCGACGCCGTTGTCGACCAGCTCATGGGTGACCAGCTGTGGTCGGGGTGGGGCGTGCGGACGATGTCGACGGGAGACGCCGGCTACAACCCGCTCGCCTACCACAACGGAACGGTGTGGCCGCATGACAATTCGATCATCGCGGCGGGCCTCGCCCGCTATGCCCGCTGGCCCGAGGCGCAAAGAATCGTCCAACGTATGCTCACGGCAGCGCAGCACTTCGGCTTTCAGCTCCCGGAGGTGTTCGCGGGCATGCGCCGCTCCGAGACGCCGTTCCCGATCGCCTATCCCACCGCGGCACGGCCGCAGGCGTGGGCGGCTGGGACTCCCGTCCTCCTGCTGCAGGTCTTGCTGGGGTTGCAGCCGGACCGCAGGCGCCACTCCCTCACGACCGTCGCCCCGCCCGAGCTTCCGTCCTGGGCGGGATCGATCAGGCTTTCCGGCATCCGCGCGTTCGAGCGCCTCTGGGACGCGCGCGTTGACGACGGCCGAGTACGGGTGGAGGAAGCATGAGGATCGCCATCCTCGCCCCGGTGTGGTTCGCAGTTCCGCCGACCGGCTACGGCGGCATCGAGTGGGTTGTCGCGCTCCTGGCCGACGGCCTCGCCGAGGCAGGTCATGACGTGACGCTCTTCGCCTCCGGTGATTCGCGCACGAAGGCGAAGCTGAGCTACGTCTTCCCCGAAGCGCCGAGCCGCCAGATCGGTCGCACGTTCTGGGAGCTGAAACATGCGCTCGCCTGCTTTGCGCGCGCGGAGGAGTTCGACATCATCAACGACCACACCGGCATGATGGGCGCGGTCCTCGGCGGGACGGTCTCGACCCCAGTCGTGCACACCGTGCACGGCCCCCTCGACGCCGAGCCGGGCGAGATCTACGACCTGATCGGGCGTGTTGCGCCGCAGGTCGGGCTGATCTCGATCTCGATGAACCAGCGCAAGCCCAAGCCGGACCTGAACTGGGTTGCCAACTGCCACAACGCGCTCGACTTCTCCGTCTACCCGGTGAAGCCACGCCGCGGCGACTATCTGCTCTTCCTCGGCCGGCTCAGCCCGGACAAGGGCGCACATCGCGCGGTCGCCGTCGCGATGGAGACCGGCCTGCCGCTCAAGATCGCAGGAAAGATGCAGGAGCCGAAGGAGCGGGCGTACTTCCACGAGCTCGTCGAGCCGCATCTCGTCGACGGGATCGAGTACCTCGGCGAGGTCACGCACGGAGAGAAGGTCGAGCTCCTCCAGAACGCGCGCGCAACGCTCTTCCCGATCGAGTGGGAGGAGCCTTTCGGGCTCGTGATGATCGAGTCGATGGCATGCGGCACTCCGGTGATCGCGACGCGCTGGGGAGCCGTGCCGGAGGTGATCGAGCACGGACGGAGCGGGATCGTCGTCGACCACTACCGCGAGATGCCCGCCGCCCTCGAGGCCGCCGACCAGCTGGATCCGTTCGAGCTACGGCGCTACGTCGAAGAGGAGTTCTCTCCCGAGCACATGGTGCGCGACTACGTCGCCGCGTACGAAGCGGGAATCGCGCAGGCCAAGAACTAAAACGGCCAGGGCCCGCTGTCCTCCCAGCCGTGCCAGCGGTCCGGCACCATCCACGCGCTGACGCGCTGGCTCTCGCGTCTGCGGAACGGGCGTCCCGTGTACCGCAATGCCAGCCGGTCGATGTCGGCGAGCTCGCGGTCGTCCTCGATCGAAACGACGCGGCCGAAGAGGCTGACGTGCCGGTACCAGCCGTCGACGTCGAGCACCGTCAAGGCGGCGCGCGGGTCGTGCCTCAGATGGGACAGACGGAGCCGGCTCTCGTCCATGTTGAGAAGGACACGGCCGTCCTCCCAGTCGTACCAGGTCGGGACCGAGTGCGGCGACCCGTCGCGACGCAGCGTCGCCACGATCGCGGGGTTGGGGCGTGCGAGAAATTCGCTCACGATCTCGGGAACCGGCGCCTCGGGCATCAGGCCGCCTTTCCTCGCGTCTCCCAGTAGCGCCTCAGTCCCGCGTACGACTGCCAGAACGGCATCGCGTGCTCGTAGGCGTCGACGTTCGGCCGGCTCTCGTCGGCGGCGAGGCTCTCGCGTATCCGCGCGGAGAACTCCGCTTCGGTCAGTCCTCGTTCCGACCAGCTCGTCCAGTCCTCGAGCCGTGAGAGCAGCTCGTCGATGTGTCGCCGGACGTCGTCGAAGGCGCCGAAGTGGATGAGCGCGAGTCGGCGCGGGTCACGCCGGCGAATCTCGTGCGCCGTCGCGATCCACGCGCCGTGGTCGAACTCCGGAGGGGGCGTCGGCGGCAGCACGGCCGAATCGGGAGCGATGCGCACGCCGGCAGCATCGCCGGCGTACAGCGTTCCGTCGCCGTCGAGATAGCAGACGTGATGGGAGGCATGTCCGGGCGAGGCGAAGCACTCCAGGCCGAGAACCCGCTCACCGGCGACCTGCACGTTTTCCTCCGGCACGGGCGCGAGCTCCCCCCAGAGGGAGTCGAAAGCGTCGCCGTAGAGGCGTCTCGCGCTCCGCTCGAGCCGAGCGGGATCGACGAGGTGGGGGGCACCGATCTCAGACACGTGAACCCGCAGGCCCGGGTTCTCCCGCACGAGCACGCCCGCCGCACCCGCATGGTCGAGATGGATGTGTGAGAGCAGCAGGTTGTGAATGTCGGCGAGCTCGACGTCCCGCTCGCTCAGGCCGGCTCGCAGCCGGTCGATGGTCGAAGTGGGGCCGCAGTCGAACAGAGCCGGCCCGTCGGCTGTATCGATCAGGTAGCAGCCGATGACGCGCACGGCTCCCTGATAGTGGAGGTCGATCGGGCTCACGCTCACGTGAGCCCGATCTTGCACATAACGTCCTACTTGCGGCGGCGGTACAACAGGAGAGCGCCGACTCCGAGCACGAACCCGAGGCCCCCGCCGAGCATGATCGCGGTGCGGCCGCTCGAGGAGCCGTGTCGAGACTCAGGTGCGGTCCGGGGGAGGCCGGCCGCAACGAGCATCGACTTGAGCTTCGGGCCTGTGCGCAGCCAACCGCCGTGTGTGCGCTGGTTGCCCCAGAACTTCTGGCCCGGCTTCATGTACGTGACCGACCCGCCGTAGGCGTACGGATAGAGCTCTTGCCGGAGCGTGTCTGTCGTCGGGCCGGGGACGACGTACGCGACCTCGTAGCGCGGGCCGAGGCTCGTGGACGGCCGGCTGCGCTTCAGGGGATCTGGCGACTGGCCGAACGTCTGCGGGAAGAACCCGCCCAGCTCGATGAGATCGCCGAACGCCTGAGAGTAGTTGCCCTCGACGCCCGAGAACCTGATCGGCGAGCTGAGGCCGGGGCCGGTGATCGTCGCCTCGGACGGTCCCTTCGCCCCGGCCGTAGCCGGGATCAGCAGGGCGAGCGCGATTGGCAGCGCCACGGCGAGTGAACATCGCTTCATTGCCAACTCCTTCGGTCGGTTCAGCGCCGTTACACCGGCCGCCGGAGTCAGGTTCCCGCGCGCGACTCCGTCTGTACGAGGGCTGTGGCGAGATCCTCGACCAGGTCCTCTGCCGACTCGATCCCCACCGACAGGCGAATGAGGTTGCGCGGCGCCGCGAACGGTGCATCCGCCGTCGAGGCATGGGTCATCCGTGCGGGATGCTCGATGAGGCTCTCGACTCCGCCGAGCGACTCCGCCAGCTTGAACAGCGAGGTGCGCGCGACGAGCTCGACCGCCTCCTCCTCCGACTCCATCAGGAAGGAGATCATCCCGCCGAAGTCACGCATCTGGTTTGCCGCGATCGCGTGTCCGGGATGTGTCGGCAGACCGGGGTAGAGAACCTCCTGCACACGCGACTGCCGAGTGAGCCAGTATGCGATGGCGTGCGCGTTTTCACAGTGCTGCTTCATCCGCAGTGCGAGGGTCTTGACGCCGCGGAGCACGAGCCAGCAGTCGAACGGCCCGGGTACGGCGCCGAGTGACTTCTGCAGAAAGGCCAGGCGTTCGGCGACCGTCGGGTCGTTCGTCGCGATGAACCCGCCGACGACGTCCGAATGGCCCCCGAGGTACTTCGTCGTTGAGTGGAGGGCTAGGTCGGCGCCGAGCTCCAACGGGCGCTGCAGATA
>DASYQJ010000297.1:0-2371 GCA_036005605.1 Acidimicrobiia bacterium | reverse complement strand
GCCTGGTAGTCGTCGGCGTCGGCGTCCCAGAACTCGCGGTTGTGGCGCTCGTGCGCGTAGCGCTCGCTCACGCAGAGTCGATGAGCTTCTCGCGCGCCTCCCGCTGCTTCTTCCACTCCTTGAGGAACGCCTTGCGTCCCGCCTCGGCCGCCGAGCCGGCCGACCGCACGTTGGTGTCGATCTCGTCGGCGAGCGTCGAGAACGCGTCGCCGATGCTGTCGACGGCCTCCTCCATCTGCTTGGCGGCGTTTTTCCACGCGTCGCCGCTGGCGTCGGCGGCCTGGTCGAGCTTGCTCCGCGTCTCCGCTTGGCGCTTCCGGAGGGCGTCGATCGCCTTGTCGAACCGATCGCGAGCTTCGGCGCCGGCCAGGTTCGCCTGGACCTTCAGCTCGTCGATCTGCTGCTGAAGCTTCTCGAGCGCTTCGCGGGCCTTCGCGCGGTACTCGTCCTGCGTGGCCATGGCTGCTCCTCCCGCTGCACCGGCGTCGTGTCTCCCACGCTACGCCGTGTCTGCCGCGAGCGGTACCGTGCACACACAGCGGGGAGGACGACATGGCCGTGACCGATGCGCGAATCGATCTGAAGTTCGTCGACGCCGACGGCCACGTGCTCGAACATCCGAACAAGATGCTCGAGTACGCGCCGGAGGAGTACCACGACCGCATCTGGCACATCGACACCGATGACGACGGCAAGGAATGGGTCGTCTGGGACGGCAGCCGCGACCCCGCCAACTACTTCGCGCTGGCGGGCGCCGGGGGAATGAGCACCGAGGAGCAGGCGAAGATCGCCGCCGGTGAGCGCAAGTACACAGAGTTGCGGCCCGGGGCGTTCGAGCCCGCCCCGCGCGTCGCCGATCTCGACACCGAGCGCATCAGCCAGACCGTGCTCTACCCGACGACTCTGCTCGGCATCGCGGGTGTGAAGGACCTCGACGTCGCCGTCGCGCAGTGCCGCGCCTACAACGACTGGCTCGCCGACTTCTGCAGCCACGCGCCCGACCGCCTGTTCGGCATCGCGATCATCCCGCAGCAGGACGTCGACGCGGCGGCGGCGGAGATCCGGCGTGCATCGAAGGTCCCGAACCTCGTGGGCACGTTCATCCGCCCGAACCCGGTGGTCGAGTGGCGCCACTTCCATGACCCGGTCTACGACCCGATGTGGCAGGCGGCGTCGGATGCGGGCTGGCCGATCGGGCTCCACCCGTACCTCGCCGCCGACGTGCCGGGAGCGGTCGAAGGGTTGCGGCTGAACAAGGTGCAGTCGGAGGCGTCAATCCTCCGGTACCAACCGCGGATGAACATCCGGAACATCTTCTATACGCAGGCGATCGGGAACCCGGTCGACATGATGACGAGCCTGGCGTTCCTGCTCGCCGGCGGCGTGTGCGAGCGGTTCCCCGACCTGCGCTTCATCGTGCTCGAGACGAACGGGGGGTGGATCACCCCGTGGATGGAGCGGCTCGACCACAACGCCAAGACGTTCCCGTGGGACGTGCCCGACTGCAAGCTGTCGCCGTCCGAGTACTTCCGGCGCCAGTGCTACATCAGCTTCGACGCCGACGAAGAGACGTTGGCGATCGCCGCCGAGTCGCCGTACGTGGGGGCGGACCGCATCATCTGGGCGTCCGACTACCCGCACCCCGACGCCAAGTTCCCGGGGACGGTCGACGAGCTGCTCGAGAACATCGGGGAGCTGGGCGCCGAGGCTCAGCAGGACATCGCCTGGCGCAATGCGCAGCGCCTCTACGCGCTGCCCTGAGCCCCTGCTTGTGGCGTCACCTACATGCGCATACGGCATGTACCTGACGCCAAAACGGGTCAGCCCTTCGGGAGCACGACGAAGGCGATCGCGGCGAAGTGCAGGACCAACGCCACGAGCACGAAGACGTGGAAGAGCTCGTGATACCCAAACACCTCCGGCCACGGATCGGGTCGGTGGGCGGCGTGGATCACGGCGCCGACCGTGTACGAGACGCCGCCGAGCACGATGAGGAGGAAGCCGGCCACGCCGAGCGACGTCCAGAGCTGGGGGACCCCGATGACCGCCACCCATCCCAGCGTGATGTAGACCGCCGTCACCCAACCCTTCGGCGGCCGGTACCAGATCCATTCGAGCGCGATGCCGACGAGGGCGCCGAGCCACACTGCCGAGAACACGACCGCTCGCGGCACACCCGACATCGCGAGAAGCGAGATCGGGGTGTAACTCCCGGCGATGAGCAGGTAGATGCCGGTGTGGTCGACCTTGGTGAGCACGCGGGCTTGCTCGGCCGACCAGGTGCCGCGGTGCAGGAGCGCGCTCGCGCCGAGCATCCCCGACACCGAGAGCGCGTAGACCGTGGCCGTCCAGGTGGCGAGGCCCCGCGGCG
>DASYQJ010000296.1:0-2582 GCA_036005605.1 Acidimicrobiia bacterium | reverse complement strand
CCGCGTGACCTCGATCCACTGGAACGTCGGCTTTCCACCGGACGCGCTGCTCAGCTCGCGCTGCGCATCGAACACGTCGCCGAACGACGGCCTGCACCAGCCCTGCAGCGGATAGAGATCGAACCCGATCACGTCCGGGATCGTGAAGAGCAGCGGATACATGCCCTTGCCCTGCGGCAGCGGCTCGGCGCGGCTGTAGAAGTGATTCGTCAGCGTGAGGAAGCCGAGGCGGCCCGGGCGCGGCGCGACGATGGCATCCGCGAGCTCGCGCCGTTCGACCGTGCTCTCGAGGAAGGCGTCCCACTCGTCGCGGTAGTACCAGCCGATCACGCCGCGACCGGGCGCGTCGGCGTCGTCCGCGCTGACGAGCGAGTACGCGCGGCCGTCGAGCCGGTGCGGCAGCCCGCGGTCGTCTCGGCTGCAACCGTCGCCGATGAAGAGGTTGATGCCGTCGTCGATGTTGCCCGCGATCCTGTCGGAGCACTGCTTCCAGACCGCGCGCGGGAAGAAGGGGCTGTCGTCGACAACGATTCGGTCGCCGTCGGCGCGCGCCGAGGACGCAGCCGCTGCCGGACCGGTGGTCATCGTCACCACGGCCGTTGCGACGCTTTGCTCGTCGCCGAATGCGCGGAGATAGACGTGGTACGTCGTCGAGGGATCGAGACCCGTGAGGACGCTCTCGTGCTCGATCGCGGTCTCGTTGTCGGGCTCCGCCCAGATCGTGGGTGCGTCGGGGCCGAACGCGGCCCGGCCGCGCGACGGGACGCTCGTGTGCCATCTGATTCGCGCCGCCGACGACGTGAGCCCGACAACCTGCGCGTCGACGATCGTCGGCGGCTCCGCCGGCGCGGTCGGTGGCAGCTCCTCGGTCTCGATCCGCACGGCCTCGAAAGCTGGAGTAGCGGAAGGCGGCGGTGACGTCAGCTTCCTCACGACCCTGAGCGTCGATCTGGGTGCCGTTGCAGGCACGGACACGACCCGAGGTCGACTCGCCGATGAGCGAACCGTCGCCTTGGCTCGGATCCTCGGATGTGCAGGAGCCCTGTGCGCCTTCGGCGCGGGCGCCCTCGCCTCAGGCGCCGGATGACGCTCGAAGACCGGCCGTACCGACGCGGTCTCTCGGCGGCCGTGGTGCGTCGCCAACCCGATCCACGCTGTTGCCACCGCACCGAACGTCAGGAGAACTTGCCGCAGCCGCATCCCAGTGAATGGGAGTAGCAGCGGCGTGGCAGCCGCGGAAGTGGCCGTTCCTAATTAGGCACGTAGCCGGCACAGAGCATCCCGAAATACGTCGGTGCTTCGTAGGAGAGAAACTCACCTCGCCATCCGTCGTCGAGCGCACCGTGGAGCATCAGCATCTGCCACCAGCTGTCGGCCTTCGCAGCATCCACGAACGCCGGGTCGAGCTCGAGCAGGCCGTCGAGGCGATTCGTCTCGACGAGCTCTACGACCTGGGCGTCGTACTCGGCTGCGGCTGGATCGAACCCGTACGGGCCGTCGGCGTCGTGCGCGTGGCCGTGGTCGGCGCTCGCGATCAGCGCGACTCGTTTGTCAGACGCGCGGGCGGCGGCTGCGAGGGCCGCTCCAGCCCGGACGTGCTCCTCGATCGGGCGGTCGCGCGCAGGGCTGACGACGACGGCGGGAACCTGCGGCTCGGAGCGCCCGCCCATCGCCCACAGCGGGATCAAGACGCCCCAGTCCATCGGTGCGGTCGCGGCGCCCGGGTCGTTCGCGCCGAAGCTGGCGCCGACCACCGGTATGCCCGCATCGTGCAGCGCCACGACAGCCCGAGCCGCGAGCTCGACGTCGACGGGGCACGACAGCATCACTTCGGGCGCATCGAAGTCGGCCAGCGTTCCTGCGAGCTCCCCGGCCAGGACGACGGCGAAGTGGCGCTCGACGTGCACGTTGTGCGGCGTGAAGACGATCGTGGCCTCGGGGCGCGCAGCGTCGAAGCGACGGCCGAGCTCCGCCAGGGCTTCGTGGGTCTTCTCCGCGCCTTCGACCGGCGCCTCCGGCAGCGTCCCGTGGGGAGCGATCGCGGCGAAGACGAGGCTCATCGGAGCGAGTTGATCCGCTCGACCAGCAACTCGAGGAACGCGTTTGCGTCGATGTCGACGCCGACGTTGGCGTTCGGCTCTCGCTCCGTCCTCCGCCAGAGATCGACGACCGTGCGGCCGCGGCAGAGCTCGGACTCGACGTCGATCTCCACGTTGCGGAAGCGCGTCTCGACGAGGTTCGGTCGCATCACCTGAGCGACCGCGACCGCGTCATGGATCGGCGAGCCGTCGAAGCCGTAGACCTCGCGGTGGAACCTGTCGTAGAAACCCAGGAGCTCGGTCACCATCTCCCCCACTCGGCCCGTGAGCCGTCCGACGTGAGCCTGCGTGAAGAGCGCCTTGTGCGTGACGTCGAGGCCGACCATGGTGAGGTCGATGCCGCTTGCGAAGACGCGCGCCGCCGCCTCCGGATCCCACCAGATGTTGAACTCGGCGGCCGGCGTCACGTTGCCCTCGGCAACGGCGCCCCCCATCAGCACGATTCGCGCCGGCCTGGCATCGGGATGGAGCGCGAGCATGAGC
>DASYQJ010000295.1:0-3631 GCA_036005605.1 Acidimicrobiia bacterium | reverse complement strand
CCCAGACGTCGGTGATCTTGCCGTAGCGGCGCGTGAAGTACATCCGCAGCGGGATCAGCCACAGCCACCAGAACTGCGCCAAGCCGACCGCGATGAACGAGATCGGGATCGAGGTCAGGAACACGGCCGGGATGCTCAGTGCACGCAGGTGCGAGTGGACGATCCACTCGTGAGGGGTGGACGGGTTGATCAGGCGATTGTCTTGAGATGCGTAGAACCACAGTGCGGCCGACGCCAGGCCGGTGGCGCTGATGCTGGCGGCGTAGACGATCAGCGCGGGCCGGGAGGACGGGTAGTTCCCGTACACGTCGGTCGGGTAGGGAAGCAGCGCGATGAGACCGAGCAACGTGATGTTGATGGCGATGAACCGGGCGTCGATGCGCCGGATCATCCGGAACATCCGGTGATGGGCCAACCAGTTCCGGGCGATGATGAAGAAGCTCAAGGCGTACGTGAGGACCTGGGGCAACACGTCGCCGAACTCGTGCCACAACTTCCGATCGAGATCCGGTTGGTGAAGGTTGTGCGAGTAGTTGATGCTGAGCACGAGCACAGTCGCCGCGATCGCGAACACCGCGTCGCTGAAGTTGACGAGCCGATCGAGCTCGAGCGTGCGCTCGCGCGGCTCCCGACTCATCCCGGCAGCTCGACGCCTTCGAGCGAGAGCAGGAACCGCTTTGTCGGCACACCGGACGGGCCGTACCCGCCGATGCGGCCGTCGGCGGCGACGACGCGGTGGCACGGCACGACGATCGGGACCGGGTTCCGGCTCATCGCGTTGCCGACGGCGCGGGCCGCCCGCGGGCGCCCGGCCATCTCGGCGAGCTCGCCGTAGGAGACGGTCTCGCCGAAGCGAACCTCGCGCCGCAGCGTCTCGTACACGGCTCGGGGAAACGCGGCGTCGATCCCGGAGAAGTCGACCGGCATCGTGAACCGACGCCGGCGACCGTTGAAGTATTCGTCGAGCTCGATGGCGACCTCGTCATCGCACGCCTCGACCGCATCCACGTCGAGTGCGACCGGCCCGAGCTCGATGTGCCGGACGCCACGGTCGGTGGCGAGCACCGTGCCGATCGGGGATTCCTGCCGCCACCAGCTCGCGGTCACGCCCGGAGCAGCCCCTGCACCTCGTCCCGTTCCTCGAGCAACTCGTTCGTCGTGATCTCGATCTTCTGCCGGGCCCACTCGTCGTGCTCGATGTCGTCGACGATCGACCACGCCCTCCCGTCGCTGCGGACCGGGAAGCCGAACTGGAGGCCTTCGGGTACGTCGTACTCGCCGCGGCTCGCGACCGCGAGCGAGTGCCAGTCGCCCGTGGGCGTCGGGTTCACGACACTTCGCACCGAGTCGAGTGCGGCGTGGGCCGCCGACGCCGCCGACGACGCGCCCCGCTTCTCGATCACAGCTGCACCCCGCTTCTGCACGATCTCGAGGAACGGACCACGCAGCCAGTCGTGATCGCCGATGACGTCGGGCGCGGGCTTCCCGCCGATGCGGGCGTGGACGAAGTCGGGGAACTGCGTCGTCGAGTGGTTGCCCCAGATGGCCATGTTCGTGACCTCGCGCGCCGCGACACCGGCCTTCTTGGCGAGCTGGCTCTTCGCCCGGTTCTCGTCGAGGCGCGTCATGGCGAACCACCGCTCGGCGGGGACGTCAGGTGCGTTCGAACGCGCGATCAGGCAGTTCGTGTTGCAGGGGTTGCCCACTACCAGGACGCGCACGTCGCTCGCGGCGTGGTCGTTGATGGCGCGACCTTGCGGCTTGAAGATGCCGCCGTTCACGGTGAGGAGCTCGCGGCGCTCCATGCCCGCCTTGCGCGGCACCGATCCCACGAGCAGGCACCACGACGCGCCGTCGAACGCGGTCTTGAGGTCGGCGGTCGCCTCGATCCCCTCGAGGAGCGGGTGGGCGCCGTCCTCGAGCTCCATGACGACGCCCTCGAGCGCCGGCAGCGCGGGCTCGATCTCGAGCAGTCGCAGGACGATCGGCTGGTCCGGCCCGAGCAGGTCGCCGTGGGCGACGCGATGCACGAGCGCGTACCCGATCTGCCCGGCGGCGCCGGTGACGGTCACGTGAACGGGAGCCTTGGCCATGCGGCGGAAAGCTACCGCTCGTGGTCGAGCACCGCGAGAAGCAGCTCCCGCGCCTCGGCGAGCTCGGCGATCCGCTCGGCCGCCCCGATGTCGGCCGCACCGTGGTCGGGATGGGCGAGGCGCAGCAGGCGCCGGAACCGGCGCTGGACGTCCTCACGGTCGACTCGGCTGCCGGCCCGCACGCCGAGGACCTCCATCGCCCACCGGCGCTCGGCGGGCACGCCCCGCCACCCCACGAGCTCGGCGTCGTCTCGATCACCGTTCGGACGGGCCGCAGCGCCGGGTGCATAGGGCCGCATGCCGGGCACGCCCTCGAGGAGGCGCCGCACCTCCAGGCCCTCGGGCGGCATCCCGGGCCGGGCGACGGCCGCCGCGATCGACCGGAACGCGGGCCGCCGCGCCGACGACGGGAGCTGCGCCGCCGCCATCACGGCCCCGAGCACCTGGGGCGTCGGCCAACCGTGGGTGTCGAGCTCCAGGACCAGCGGCCCACCGTCGGCGACGATGCGGTGGCGGGACCGGTCGAGGCCGTGCGTGTCGGTCTGCAGGCGGTGGCGCAGCGCGATGCGCGGCACGCTCAGGCCGTCCTCGGCGTCGGCAAGGAGCCGCGGCAGGAGGTCGCGTTGCTCGTCGTCGAGCCCGCCGAGGTTCTCGGAGACGACCGCGCCGAGCAGCACCGCGCCGTACGCAGGACCGCTGGTCGGGAGGTAGTGGTCGCCGAGCGCCACCCGCCGGGTCGGCTGGTGCCGACGGGTGTGGCGGATGTTGAGCTCGGCGAGGATCACACCGCGGGTTCGTGCCTAGAGACGTTCGCAGATGGCGGCCGCGAACTCCGACGTCTTGACCTCGGTCGCGCCCTCCATGAGGCGGGCGAAGTCGTACGTCACGATCTTGTCGGCGATGGTCGCCTCCAGCGCGTGGACGATGTCGTCGGCGGCGTCCTGCCAGCCGAGGTGCTCGAACATCATGACCCCCGACAGGATCACCGAGCCGGGGTTCACCTTGTCCTGCCCCGCGTACTTGGGCGCGGTGCCGTGCGTCGCCTCGAACACGCCGTGTCCGGTGACGTAGTTGATGTTCCCGCCTGGCGCGATGCCGATGCCGCCGACCTGCGCGGCGAGCGCGTCGGAGAGATAGTCGCCGTTCAGGTTGGTGGTGGCGATCACGTCGAAGTCGTCGGGCCGGGTGAGCACCTGCTGCAACGTGATGTCGGCGATGTTGTCCTTCACGAGGATCTTCTCGCCCGGGTCGCCGCCGCAGTCGTCCCACCCGACGGCCACGTCGGAGAACTCCTCGCGCACGAGCTCGTAGCCCCAGTTGCGGAATGCACCCTCGGTGAACTTCTGGATGTTGCCCTTGTGGACGAGTGTGACGGAGCTGCGCTTGCGCTTCACCGCGTACTCGATGGCGGCGCGCACGAGGCGTTTCGAGCCCGTCTCGGAGACGGGCTTGATACCGATGCCCGAATCGGGACGGATCTCCCAGCCGTACTCGTCGTGGAGGAAGTCGATGAGGCGCTTGACCTCGGGCGTGCCCTC
>DASYQJ010000294.1:0-1651 GCA_036005605.1 Acidimicrobiia bacterium | reverse complement strand
TCGTGCTGGGTGATGCCCATCGACCAGACCAGCACCGCCGAGCCCGCCGCCGCGTACATCCGGGCGAAGCGAGCCATGTCGGCACGCGACGCCCCGGACGCCAGCTCGAGCTCGTCGAACGGCTGGCGGTCGAGCTCGGCGACGAGCCCGTCGAAGCCGGTCGTGTGCGAACGCACGAAGTCACGGTCGACGGCCTGCTGCGCGAGGAGCTCCTTCAGGACGCCGTTGAAGAACGCCACGTCCCCGCCCACGTGCACGCCGAAGAACTCGTCGGCCATCTTCGTGCCGAACAGCGCGCTCTCGACGGTGCTCGGCACCCAGTAGCGCTCGAGTCCGGGCTCCCGCAGCGGGTTGACGACCGCGACCTTCGCGCCCCGTTGCCGCGCCAGAAAGAGATACTTCATGAACACGGGCTGCGCGTTGGCGGCGTTGCTGCCGATGAGCACGACGAGGTCGGTGCCGATGACGTCGGTGTACGAGACCGTCGTCGCGCCGGCACCGATCGTCTCCTTCAGCACGAGCGTCGAGGGCGCGTGACACACCCGGGCGGCGTTGTCGATGTTGTTGCCACCCAGGAAGCGGACGAGCTTCTGCGCGACGTAGTACGTCTCGTTGGTGAGCCCGCGGGCCGTGAGGTACATGCCGAAGCGGTCCGGCCCTGCGGCCCGGAGGCGGTCGGCGACGAGGTCGAGGGCGTCGTCCCAGCTCACGCGCCGGAAGCCCCGCTCGCCCTTGCGGCGCACCATCGGGCATGGAAGGCGCCCGAGGTCCCGGAGCTCCTTCCCGCTCAGCGCCCAGAGCGGCTCGACGTCGGCCAGCGCCGACGGGTCGAGCGCGCCCATCGTGTTCACCTTCAGCAGGTCGAGCCGCGTCATGCAGAGGTGGACACCGGAGATCGTCCAGTCGTGGAACCCGGCGACGCCGAGGGCGCACCCGTCGCAGACGCCCCGTCGGAGGATCCGCCACGCGTACCGGAGGTTGCGGCGGTTCTCCCACACAGTCTTGACGATCTCTTTGTAGTGGTTCGGCTTCGTCTCGCCCGCGCCGTACGGCTTGAACCCCACCCACAGGTCCCGGCGCCAACGGCGGGTGGGCTTGATGCGGCCACGGTGCGAGCGGCGACGCCTCACGTCACGACTCGAGGTCGATGCGCTCGGGATGGGTGTAGACGTTGAAGCGATCGCCGCGCAGGAAGCCGACGACGGTCTGCCCGAGCCGGTCGGCGGCCTCGACCGCGAGGCTGGACGGCGCCGACACCGCGCACAGGATCGGAATGCCGGCGACCGCCGCCTTCTGGACGATCTCGAAGCTCACGCGCCCCGACACGAGCAGCAGCTGGTCGGCCAACGGCAGCCGCCCTTGGAGCGCGGCGTGCCCGACGACCTTGTCGACCGCGTTGTGCCGGCCGACGTCCTCCCGCAACACCGTGAGCTCCCCGTCCGGCGCGAAGCAGGCGGCGGCGTGCAGCCCGCCGGTGGCGTCGAAGACGGACTGCGCCCGACGGAGTCGCTCGGGCAACGTGACGAGCACATCGCGTCCGACGGTCGGGCCCGGGCCGACCGCGCCGCACTCGACTTCGACCTGCTCGAGGGTCGCCTTGCCACACAGCCCGCAGCTCGCGTTGGCGGCGAAGCTCCAATGATGGGCGGCG
>DASYQJ010000293.1:0-15868 GCA_036005605.1 Acidimicrobiia bacterium | reverse complement strand
CGGCGCTCGGCGAGGATGTCGCCCGGACGCGTCAGCGGGCAATACCGCTACAGGAGTTGTACGGGTTCAGCACGTAGCCCGCATGAGCTCGAGCAGCGCGGCGTGCACGACCGGGGATCCGGCGACGATGTCTCCCGACGTCAGCCACGCCCGATCGTCGCCCGACCAGTCGGTCACCACTCCCCCGGCCTCGCGCACCAGGAGCGCGCCAGCTGCGACGTCCCACGGGCCGAGCGCCTGCTCGAAGTAGCCGTCGAACACACCGGCCGCGGTCCACGCGAGGTCGAGGCTCGCCGACCCGGCCCTGCGCAGGTCCTCGAATCGACGCAGCGCGGCCTCGAACACGGGGAGGTACTCGTCGAGGCGGTCGGCCTTGGCCCGGAACGGGAACCCGGTGGCGCAGATCGCTCGCTCGGCGTCGCGCTCGCTCACCGTGATCTGTTCGCCGTTCGAGAACGCCCCACCACCACTGCAAGCCGTGTACGTGATGCCGAGCAGCGGAGCACGCACGACCCCGACGACGGGCACGCCGTGTTCCACGAGCGCGACCGAGACGCCGACCGCCGGGAAGCCGTGCAGGAAGTTGGCGGTCCCGTCCAACGGGTCGACGAGCCACCCCACGTCAGCCCGCACGCCGCCACCCTCCTCGCCGAAGACCGGGAGGGATGGCCAGTCACGTTCGAGCGACTCGCGCACGGCCGCCTCGCTGCTGGTGTCCACGTCGCTGACCCAGTCGCCGGGCGCCTTCTCGCGCGCGTTGCCGGTCGAGCCGAAGTGCTCGGCGACGATCGTGCCGCCGGCGGAGGCGGCGCGCTCGGCGGCGCGCAGCAGCGACGGAAGGTCGAGCTCGGCGGTCACGACGGAAGGGCCGGACGCACTGCATCGAGCAGCTCCGGCGTCGCCGCCGCCACGAGCTGCCGCCGTGCGTCAGGGTCGGTGACGACGAGCTCCCCGTCGTGCGCGTCGACAACCGGCGCGCCGGCTTCGCGACAGACAAGAAGGCCGCCGAGGTAATCCCACGGCGACAGCCAGCTCGAGAGATAGGCGTCGAGCGCGCCGGAGGCCACGTCGCACAGCTCGAGCGCGGCCGAGCCGAGGGACCGCAGCTGCTTCCACGGCAATCGCTGCGTCGGCATCCCCGAGAACGCGACCACCGCGTCCTCGACCCGCCTTACTGCCGTCGGTGCGATTTCCTCGCCGTCCCTCCATGCCCCCGCGCCGCGCGCGACGGTTGTGCGCACGCCGGTTGCCTGGTTCGTGACGAGGGCGCACAGCGGGCCGTCGGCGTCGACGGCGCACAGCGAGATGGACCAGTACGGGATGTCGCGCGAGCAGTTCGTCGATCCGTCGACGGGATCGAGGACGACCGTGATTGCGGCGTCGTCCCGGCCCGACCGACCTGACTCCTCGCTCACGACGGCGACGCCGGCCTCGTGCAGGATCGGCAGTACCGCGGCGTCGGCGAGGAGATCCAGTGCGTACTGCCCGGGCCGGTCCGTCCGCTCTCGACGAGCCGCACCCGTCAGCGGTTCGACCGCCGTCCTCGCGGCCTTCGCCGCGTCGTCGAACACCACGAGAAGCTCGTCGGCCGTAATCACCGAACGCTACCGGTCGTCGACGCCGTGGCGCGCGAGGTCTTCGGGCGTGTCGAGGTCCGCCAGCGCGTCCGCGGGCGCGACCGCGTGCCATTCGGGCTCCGTTATCTCGACGACCGGGACGGCCGAGAGGAGCGTATGCATCGCGCGCTCTCCCCGCTCGACGAGGTCGTCGGCGGCGGTGAGAGCGGCCGGCGCATATCGCGCACAGCACGACTGGCGCATGCCGCCGGCGATGGGGACCACGGAGTCGGCTGCGGGATGGTTGACGAGCAGCTCGAGCAGCCGCGTGTCGACGAACGGGAGGTCGACGGCGAGCAGCAGGACGGCCCCTTCGTAGCCGCGTCTGCGCAGCGCTCTGGCGCCGGTCACGAGCGCCGCGAGCGGTCCAGCACGCGGGTCGTCGTCGCCGACGGTTTCGAGCACGCTGCGACCGGGACCGATCTCGAGCACGGGGTCGCACACCGTCTGCAGCACCCGCGCCGCTCGATCGGCGAGCCGCTCCCCCGCCACGACGATCTCGGCCTTGTCGCGGCCCATTCGCCGGCTCGACCCACCCGTCAGCAGCAGTCCCGCGACCACAGGCCGACGGTATCGTCCGCGCGGCGATGGCGGCTTTGCCGACCGTCGCCGCAGAGCCGGAGCTTGCGACGGCGCAAAGGAGGCTTGTGTGACCGAAGAGGAGATGCGCCGGCGCGTCGTCGAAGCGCGGGTCGGTCGGTTGGCCACGGTGCGCCCGAACGGGGACCCGCACCTCGTGCCGATCTGCTTCGCCGTCGTCGAGGGTGACGGTTGTGACGTCATCGTGTCGGGCACCGACGAGAAGCCGAAGACGACGTACGCCCTCCGCCGCCTGCGCAACATCGCCGAGCACTCCGCCGCGACGCTGCTGGTGGACCACTACGAGGAGAAGTGGGAGCGGGTGTGGTGGGTGCGCGTCGACGGTCGCGGACGGGTCATCGACGACGAAGCGGAGCGCGAGCGAGCCGTCGCCGCACTGCGAGCCAAGTATCGCCAGTATGAGCACATCGGCATTCCCGGCTCCGTGCTCGCGATCGACGTCGATCGGTGGCTCGGGTGGGCCTACCTCGACGACTGACGGTCAACGACCGAGGTCCTGCGCCAGCTCGACGAGGTGCCCGTCCGGATCGACCACGTAGGCGGTGCGCTGACCCCACGTCCGGTCGGTCGGCGGAACAGCCGGGGTCGCGCCGCCGGAGACGAGCTCGTCGTAGGCGGCGTCGCAGTCCTCGACCTTGAAGCCGAGCTCGAAGCCGGGAGCGTCGGGTGACGGCGCTTCGAGCTCGCGACCCAGCGTCGCCGCCATCGCAGGGCGCTCGTACAGCGCGACGCGGGTGACGCCGGTCGCGAGCTGCGCAAACGAACCCGATCGGTGCCCGAGTGGCATGCCGAGCACCTCGCAGTAGAAATGCAGGGCACGATCGAGGTCCTGGACGACGATGACGACGTAGTCGGGCGCCCGAAAACTGACCATGCGCAGGGCGCGGCCTCAGCTCGATGGACGCTCGGCCGACGTGTCCGGCTCGAGGTGATACCCGGTGACCTTCCACGTGCCTTCTCGCAGAGCGAGCTGGACCTGGTTCCGGACGGTGGTCCCGTCTTGGAGGACCACACGCGTGCGCACTGCTGCGAGCTCGGATCCCCGGAGCACCTCGTCGAGGTGCACGTCCCGGGCGAGGCCGGCGAGCTCACGCTGCCCCGCGTAGGCCTCCCGCTTGTCGGCCATGAACTCTCGGCGCGAGCGCCCGTCCCGCAGCTCGTCCCCCGACAGCGACCACAGCGCATCGAAGTCGAGCCGGTCCCAAGCCAGCTCGTACGAGACGGCTACCTCACCCGGTGATGGTCCCGGCTCGAGCCCGACCGCGACGACGAGAGCCAGGACGAGCGCGATGACCGCGAGCGCGATCCCTGCCGCGATCACTCGGCAGGACCGGCGGCCACGCTCTCGATCTCACCGGCGAGCCCGAGGTCCCGGCCGGTGATGCCGCCCTCGTCGTGCGTCGAGAGCCCGACGCGCACCTTGCGCCACCGGACGTCGAGGTCCGGATGGTGATTGGCCTTCTCGGCCAGGAAGCCCACCCGGGTCACGAAGGCGACGGCGTCCGGGAACGACGGCAGCTCGTAGGTCTTCTCGATCTCGTCGTCCCGCCGCTCCCAGCCGGGCAGGTCGGCAAGCCGGGAGGTGATCTCGTCGTCGGACAACCGCGCCACGGCCGCATTGTCGCACCCTTGCGTGATCGAACACCTGTTCGATAGCCTGATGGCCGTGGCGGCACGAGACCTCCGGTGGCAGGTCGTCCAGGACGACAGCGAGACGTCGCAGCCGGCGCTGTTCGACGTGCCCGAGCGCGAGGTCGGCACCGGCGAGTTCCGCGGCCTCGAGTTCCTCCACGTGCGCGCCCGCACGATCATCAACAAGGTCGGCCCGAAATCCCCCGTCCCCTTCCAGTACACGATCAATGCGTATAGGGGGTGTTCCCATGCGTGCGCGTACTGCAGCGTGGGAGAGACACCGATCTTGATGGCCGACGGCCGCACAAAGGCCCTGGTCGATGTCGTCGTCGGAGACAAGGTGTACGGAACGGTCCGAGACGGCAGCTACCGGCGATTCATCACCACCGAGGTCTTGGCGCACTGGTCGACCACGAAAGCGGCCTACCGGATCGAGCTCGCGGACGGCACGAAGCTGATTGTCAGCGGTGACCATCGGTTTCTGAGCAATCGAGGCTGGAAGCACGTGACGGGACGTGAGCAAGGAGCTGGTCGCCGGCCACACCTGACGCGGAACAACAGACTGATGGGAACTGGCCACTTCGCCGAGTCGCCGAAGTTCGACGATCACTACAAGCGCGGCTATCTGTCCGGGCTGGTCCGAGGCGACGGGCACATCGGCACATATGAGTATCCGCGATTCGGCAGGTCACCTCGTCGATTTCACTGTTTCCGGCTGGCGCTGGTCGATGTCGACGCGCTGGAACGAGCTCGCGACTACCTCGCCGAGGAAGGCGTGGAAACGCGCTGGTTTGCCTTTCAGGAAGCCTCTGCTGCGAGGAAGGCGATGTATGCAATACGAGCGCAGAATCGCGCCGCGGTCCTCGCGATTCTCGACATCCTCAACTGGCCTAGCGAACCCTCACACGAATGGTGCAAGGGCTTTCTCGCCGGCATCTTCGACGCCGAAGGCAGCTATAGCGGCGGCATCCTGAGGATCGCGAACACTGATCCCGAGATCCTCAAATGGACAAGATCTGGCTTGCAGTTGCTCGGATTCGATGTTGCCACCGAGACAACTGGGCGACCGAACAACATGACTTATCTTCGGGTTCGGGGAGGGCTTCAAGACCACCTCCGGTTCTTCCATTCGGTCGATCCGGCAATCGTCCGGAAACGGACAATTGAGGGTCAGGCGATCAAGAACGACGCGCCGCTACGGGTGTGCTCGATCGAGCCGCTCGGTCTCGATCTCCCGATGTTCGACATCACTACGGGAACCGGCGACTTCATCGCCAACGGCGTCGTCAGTCACAACTGCTTCGCCCGTCCCACGCACGAGTATCTGAACCTCGACCCGGCCACGGACTTCGACCGCGTGATCGTCGTGAAGGTCAACGCGGTGGAGAAGCTGCGCGCCGAGTTGGCCCCGAGCCGTTGGCAGGGTCATCACATCGCGATGGGCACCAATACCGACCCGTACCAGCGCGCCGAGGGGAAGTACCGGCTGACGCAGGGCATCATCGAGGTCCTCGGCGAGGCCGGGAACCCGTTCTCGATCCTCACGAAGGGCACGCTCGTGCTCCGCGACCTCGACCGCCTCGTCGAGGCGGCTCGCCGCACCCGCGTCGAGTTGTGCTTCTCGATCGGCACGCTCGACGAGGACGTGTGGCGCGCGACGGAGCCCGGCACGCCGCATCCCCGCAAGCGGGTCGAGGCCGTCGCCCGGCTCAACGAGGCCGGCATCCCGTGCGGCGTGCTGGTCGCGCCGATCCTTCCGGGCCTGTCGGACCGCCGCGAGCAGCTCGACGACGTCGTACGCGCGTGCGTCGACGCCGGCGCGCCTTCGATCTCGCCCGTGCTCCTCCATCTCCGGCCCGGCGTGAAGGAGCACTACCTCGGCTGGCTCGAAGATGCCCACCCCGAGCTCCTCGAGCGACACCAGGAGCTCTATCCCGGGTCGTACGCGCCGGCGCGCGAACGAGACCGCGTCACGCAACTCGTCCGTGACCTCGTCGCGCACCACCGCAACGGCACAACGGCGGCGCCACGCCTGTCGAGTCGCTTCGACCCGGCCTGAGGCATCACACTCGTGACCGACCATGAACGACGACGAGCGCTCGCCCATGGAGCCCCTCGACGAGTCGACGCCGCCGCCGACGTCGCTCGACCTCGACCGGGCCGAGGGACTCACCGCCACGTGGCCCGACGGGGAGACGACGCACTTCTCACTCGAAGAGCTGCGCGTCAACTGCCCGTGCGCCGAGTGTCGCGGGCTGCGCGAGCGCGGGCTCCCGGTGTGGCCCAAGCCTGCGTCGCCCCTTCCCCTCCACGCCGAGGACGCGGAGCTCGTCGGGGCATGGGGGATCAACTTCACCTGGAACGACGGCCACACGACCGGCATCTTCTCGTGGGCGCTGCTGCGGCAGTGGAGAGCCCTCGACGCCGGTGCCGACAGCTGATCCGGAGACCGAGAACACTGCGGGTCCCCGCCCGGACCCCATCTATCCTGGCCTCATGACGTGCGGGTCATGCGGCGCGAACGCGCCGGAGGAGGCCCGGTTCTGCCCGTCCTGCGGGCACACGCTCGTGACCCGGCCCGACGAGCGGCGCATCGCCACGGTCCTGTTCGCCGATCTGGTCGGGTTCACCACATTCTCCGAGACGGCCGATCCCGAGCACGTGAAGAATCTCGTCGACCGCTGCTTCGAACGGCTCGTCGCCGACGTCACCGCGTTCGGGGGTCAGGTCGACAAGATCGTCGGCGACGCGATCGTGGCGCTGTTCGGGGCCCCCGTCGCCCACGAAGACGACGCCGAGCGGGCGGTGCGGGCCGCGCTCCAGATGCAGCGCACACTCGCCACCCTCCGCCAGGACCTCCGCGTCAGCGCCGAGATGCGAGTCGGCGTGAACACCGGCGAGGTGCTCGTCGGGGCAATGCGGGCCGCCGGCGAGTACACCGCGATGGGCGACGTCGTGAACACCGCCAGCCGACTCCAGGCGGCGGCACGCCCGGGCCAGGTGATCGTCGGCCCGCTCACCCATGACGCCACCCGGCGCGTCGTGCGTTACGAACCGCTCGGCGCGCTGGTCGTGAAGGGCCGCGAAGAGCCGGTCGAGGCGTGGACGGCCGAGGAGGTCATCGCGCTTCCGGGGCAACGACCCAAGCAAACCCGCGCCGCGCTCGTCGGGCGCGACCCCGAGATGTCGCTGCTGCGCCGCATGTTCGACGCCGCGCTCAACCGGCAGCGCGCCCAGTTGGTGCTGCTCTTCGGCGAAGCGGGTGTGGGCAAGAGCCGGTTGGCGGTCGAGCTGGCGGCGATGGCGTACGAGGAGCGAGGCGCGACGGTGCTCAAGGCCCCGTGCCTCCCCTACGGCGAGGCCAACGTGTGGTGGCCGATCGCCGAGGCCATCCGGAACACGTGCGGGGTCGACCTCGACGACTCCACGAACGAGGCCCGCAGGAAGGTCGAAGCGACGGTCGCCCGCGTGACGTCTCGTGACCCGAACGACTCACACGTCGAGCGCATCTCGGACGGACTGCTGTACCTGCTCGGCCGGTTCGGTGAACGCGCCGACGTCGACCCGGCCCGCGCGCGTAGCGAAGCGTTGTGGGCGGTGCAGGCGTACCTCGAGGCCCTCGCGCGCGAGCGCCCACTGGTGCTCGTCCTCTCGGACCTGCACTGGGGTGACGAGGTCGTGCTCGAGCTCGTGGATCGGCTCCTTGCTGCGCTCCGCGCGCTTCCCTTCATGCTGCTCGCCACTGCTCGTCCCGATCTCGAAGAGCGCTGGACACCGGCGCCGGGGCGCCACAACGTCGCCGTGCTCCACCTCGATCCGCTCGACGCCGACGCCACCGCCGCGCTCGTCGAAGTGCACCTCAAGGAGCACGCGACCCCCGAGCTCGTGGCCGAGATCCGGGACCGGAGCGGAGGCAACCCCCTGTTCATCGAGGAGCTCGCGGCGCTCATCCGCGATTCCGACGGCGCCATCGGTGCCGACGGCGCCCGGGCGTTCGATTCGGGCGACCTGCCGGTCACGCTGCGTGGCCTGGTGGCGGCGCGGCTCGACGCGCTCGCGACCGTTGATCGCGCGGTGCTCGAGGACTGCGCGGTCGTCGGCTCGAGTGGCCCTGTCGAAGCCGTCGTGGGGCTGGGCGACGCCCAGTCGCTCTCCGGGGCCGAGCGCGCGCTGTCGGCCCTCGCCGACCGCGACCTCGTGGTGCTCGAGGACGGCGAATTCGCGTTCAAGTCGGAGCTCATTCGCGAGGTCGCCTACGGCACGCTGACCAAGGCAGAGCGGGCGCGGCGTCATGCGGCGCTCGGAGGATGGCTGGCCGACCGGAGCCGCGGCGACGACGAGCCGGTCGACCCCATTGCGCATCACTTCGGCGTCGCGGCGGAGCTCGTCAGCGAGCTGGGTCGGGTCGACGGTGTCCCGGCCGACTTGCGCGCCCGAGCCGTCGATGCCCTGGAGCACGCTGCGATGCGCGCCGAGGAGGTCGAGGCGTGGCCACGCGCCCAGCGTCGCTACGAGCAGGCACTGGCCGTCCTGCCCGAGGACGGGCCCGTCGAGACCCGGGCGCGGCTCCGCCTCGCCCGCGCCCAGGCACGCGTCGAGCGGCGCGACCTCGCCGGCGTCCGCGCCGAGATCAACGAGTTGCTGAAGGCCGCCCGTGTCGCCGGCGACCGCGTTGCCGCCGCCCGTGCGCTGACGGTGCTGGCCGACTGCGAGCAGAAGGAAGGCAATCTCATCGGCTCCGACGCCACATACGAGCAGGCGGTGGCGGAGTGGCGTGCGCTCGGCGACGACCGCGGCGTCGCGAACGCGCTGCGAGGCCGCGGCATGACGTTGATGTTCCGGGGGGAGCTCGACGACTCCGAAGCCGCGATCCAACAGGCGCTGTCGACGTTCCGGGGGATTCCCGAGCGCCGTGGCGAGGCATGGGCGCTGCAGAACCTGGCGTGGATCGCGTTCACGCGCGGCCGCCCGGACGAGGCCGAGGAGCGCATCAACCAGTCGGCAGCGGTGTTCGCCGAGATCGGTGACTGGGGCGGGCTCTCGTGGGCGCTCGGGCTTCTCGCCTGGGTGCGGTTCAACCAGGGCCAGCTGGCCGAAGCGGAGCAGCTCGCGTCAGACGTTCTCCGCGAAGGCTCGGAATCGGCGGACCGCTGGGCGAACGGGATGATGGGCGTGCTCCTCGCGAACGTTGCGATGTGGACGGGCCGCCCGACCGTGGCGATCGAACGCTCGCGTGAGGCGCGCCTCCTGTTCCAGGAGATCGGCGACCGGTGGGGCGAGGTGCAGTCGATCGCGCCGGCGGCCCGAGCCCTCGGCTGCCTGGGCCGGGTCGACGAAGCGGAGGCGCTCCACGCCGAGGTCGCGACCTTCACCGACGAGCTCGGCGACCCCGGCTTGGTCGCCATTCCCGCTTCGGTCGCCGGTGCGCTCGCCGGGCACCTCGGGGACGGTGAGCGGGCGCGGCGCGAGTTCCAGACCGGGATCGACGCCTGGACCGACGAGCAGAGCATCGCCAACCAGGAGTCCCGCGTGGGGATGAGCAGGGCGCTGTTGCAACTCGGCAACGTCGCCGGCGCCCTCGCGAACCTCGATACCCCTCGCGACGACACCGACGCGCTGCTCGTTGCGAGCGCCGGGGTCGAGGCGATGGTCCTCGCCGCCGCGGGCCAGCCCGAGCGCGCCGTCGCGCTGACCGATCGGGCGAACGCCCTTCCCATCGGCAGCTATCTCGATCACCTCGAATCGTGGATGGCTCGTGGCCTCGCGTGCGCGCAGCTCGGCGAGGATGCGTGCGCACGCGAAGCCTGCGCGACCGCGCTCGCTCTCGCCGACGGGACGGAATCGCCGCTCGATCAGGCGCTGGCGCGTCTCGCGCACTCCCACACCCTCACCGCGCTCGACGATCCCGAGGCCGAAGCTGCCGGCACCGAAGCGCGAGCCCGGCTCGACGCCCTCGGACTCCCTGCCACCGGCTGGGAGACCGCCTTCCACCTCGCTGCCACCGGTGGCCGAGAGGTCACGCCCCGCGACACCACCGAGGTCGCTTGAGGGAGCGCGTGGCGCGCGTCAGGAAATCAGGCGGGCGAGGACACGGCGGCACGCCAGTCCATCGGAGAAGCTCGGGGTCAGCGGGGCGCCCTCACGCACCGCATCCCGCACGACCTCGGCCCACGTCCGCATGGGCACGAGGTGAGGATCGGCGGCGGTGTCGGCGGGGACGAACTCGTCACGCGTGCCGTCGGCCCGGCGCCACACGACCTTGGCGTCGGCGACGACTTCGACCACGCCCTCCTCGCCCGTCACCACGATGCGGTGCGCAATCGACGCGGCGGCTGACGACGAGCTGTCCAGCACCGCGGTCGATCCCGATTCGAAGTCGAGCCACGCCGTGAAGGCGTCCTCGGCGTCGACCGGGCGCGGCTGACCGTCCTCATCGGGACGTTCGGGGATGGTCACGCGGCAGCGCGCCGTCGCGTCGCGAACCTCGCCCACCAGCCACCGGAGGGTGTCGACGGCGTGCGAGCCCCACGCGCCGACCCAGCCTCCGCCGCGGGACCGGTCGAAGAGCCAGCCATACTGCCGGAGCGGGCGACGAAAGACCGCGCCGGTGTAGGTCCACTGGATGTGCTCGACGGGCCCGATGGCACCGCTGCGCACGAGCTCGTGAACGCGCTTGCGTGCGGGGTGATGGCGGAACTCGAAGTTCACTCCGTGCACGACCTCGCCCGCGTCCGCGAGCTCGAGCATCTCCGCTGCCTCGGCGGCGTGCACGCCGAACGGCTTGTCGCACAACACGTGATGGCCGGCGTCGACCGCAGCGCGGACGTGCTCGGCGTGCAGGAACGGCGGCGAATGGACCGACACGAGGTCGAGCTCGCGGCGGCACAACTCGGCGACGGCGTTGGCGTCACGCGCACTCACGACGTCGACGATGTCGCAGCCCTCGGTCGCCGCGAACACGGGCGCGACGACGCGGGCGCCGAAGCCGGTGCCGATGACGCCGACGCGCACGGCGCTCGTCATTCGCCCACCGCGCCGGGCCCGAGGTCCGCGGGAGCGTTTTCGAGATGGAGATGCGCGAGGAAGAAATGACCGAGAGGGCCGATGCTGAACGCGAACGCGACGGTTCCGATCCCGACGTTCCCTCCGAGGATCCAACCCGCGGCGAGGGCGGCGAGCTCGAGCAGGGTGCGGACGGCCCACAGCGGGAACCCCTTGGCGGCGAGACCCGTCATCAGGCCGTCGCGCGGCCCGGGGCCCAGACCGGCCCCGATGTAGAGGCCCATGCCGAGCCCCGTGATGACGATGCCCGCCACCAGCAGCGGGATGCGGGCGGCGAGCAGTTCCGGTTCGGGCACGACGTGCAGCGCGAGGTCGATCACCAGGCCGACGGTCAGCGTGTTGAGCACGGTCCCGAGACCGGGTCGTTGCCGGAGCGGGATCCAGAACAGGAGGATTACGAGCCCGACGACGATCACGACCGTACCGACGCTCCTGCCGGTCTTGGCGGCGATGCCCTGGTGGAGCACGTCGTAGGGACTCACGCCGAGCCGCGCCTGCAGCGTCAGTGCGATCCCCACGCCGAGCACGGGGATCCCGACGAGCAGCTGTGGGAGCCGGCGGCGGAGCTCGCGCCACGTCGGGAGCGTGACGACGTCGAGCGAGATGGCGCCTGCGGGGTGCCCGCCCATGGTGGGTCGACGGTACACGCCGATCACCGTCCGGCTAGACGCCGTTTCCCGCGGCCACGGCGCGGTCGGTCGTGTCGAAAGCCTGCGGCACCGGCGCCACACCGACCGCCTGCGCGAGCGCAGCAGCGTGACGGGCCTCGGCGCCGCCGACACTCATGGCGGCGACATTGAAGCTCTTGTCGGCGAAGGTCCCCATCGTCGCCTGGTACGTGTCGGCGAGGATCGTCTCGGCGTCGAGGGCGAGGTTCACCGCGGTGGTTTCATCGCGCAGGCCGTCGAGCTCGGGCTGGACCTGTTGCATCACGATCGGGTTCGGATCGGTGAACGGTGCAGCACCGAGGTCCCGGGTCGTGCCCGCGAACAGTGCGGCGTGCTCCTGATGGTGTGAGCGGAACAGCTTCGCAAGGTCGGCAATGGTCGGCGTCGTGAGCAGCCCGGAGTCGAGAGCGGCCGTGTACACCACGACGGCGACCGCTTCGACCGACGAGAACGTCCGGGTGATCGTCGCGTCCGCCCGTCGGCCGCCGGCGCCACCCGAGCTGTCGCGTGAGCGCTTGCTCGAGCCGCCGCCGATGCATGCGGCCAGGACCGCGCCCATCGAGACGGTCCCGCCGATCTGGAGGAAGCGTCGCCGCGACACGACATCGGAGGACCGGTGGGCGGGTCGGTCCGTCATGAGGGGGTGGGGAACTCGTCGGGCTTCACGGCCTGGTCCTGGGTCTCGAAGGCCGGGAACGTCTGCGTCGGCGCGTCACCAACGAGGGCCGCGAGTACGACCGCGTGCTGCGATTCCACCGGCAGAATCGACGCCGCCAGCTGGAGGGCTGGCGTCGCTTCGAGAGAACCCAGCGCGAACATGTACGTCGACGCCGCTTCGTTCTCGAGGGCCAGTGCGACGCGGAGCGCGGCGCGTTCGTCAGGCGCGTCCCGTACCCGGGCCACGAACATGGTCGCGAGCTTGCGATTGGGTGTGCTGCTGGCGCGGCTTCCGGCCAACGCACCGAGCGCAGCGGCATGCTCTTGATGGTGCGCGGCGAAAGCATTCGTCGCTTCCACCGCGTCGGGGGCCGCGACCTTCCCACTGCTGGCGAGCTCTGCGTACGCCTGGGCAAGCGCGAGCTCGACGCTCTGTGCGAAGGCGTTGATGCCCGCGTCGCCCGACGTGTTCGACCCGGTCATGCGGCCGCTCACGGTACAGGGGCGACTGATACCGTCACGAATCACATGAGAGTCGGATTCATCGGGCTCGGCGCGATGGGCTTACCGATGGCGCGCCACCTCGTCGACGCGGGTCACGAAGTGAGCGTGACGTCACGGAGTCGCGGGCCAATCGACACGGCGGTGGCGGCCGGCGCGACCGACGGTGGCACGCCAACAGAGGTCGCGCGCTTGAGCGAGGTCACGATCATGTGCGTGCCGCGTTCGTCCGATGTCGTCGACGTGCTCGACCTCGCTCTGCCCGCGCTGGCTGAGGGCAAGGTCGTGGTCGACACGTCGACCATCGATCCCGACGTCGAGCGGGCGCAGCACGAACGCGTGACAGCAACCGGAGCGCGCTACCTGGAGGCCCCGTTGTCGGGCGGGACCGTGGGCGCCGAGCAGGGCACGCTCACGCTGATGGTGGGGGGAGACGCCGACGTGCTCGCGGCGGCCCGTCCCGCGCTCGAGCCGTTCGCCGGGATGATCGTGCACGTCGGCGGGCCCGGGACGGGCCAGATCGTCAAGCTGTGCAACAACCTCGTCTACGCGGCGCAGATGCTGGCGACCGCCGAGGCGACGACCATGGCGGCGAAGGCGGGCGTTGACCTGCGCAAGTTGCACGAGGTCATCACGCACTCGACCGGCGATTGCAACGCAATGCGAACCCGTATCCCGTTCGAGGGTGTGCTGCCCGACGGCCCCGCTTCGAACGATTGGCAGCCGGGTTTCATGACCGACCTCATGGCCAAGGACCTCGATCTCGCGATCGACTTCGCGGCTCGCGCGAACACGCCGCTGTTCAGCTCTGGGATCGTGCGCCAGCTGCTCGCCGCCGCCAACGCCGCCGGCTACGGGCGCGAGGACTTCTCCTCGTTGGGCAAGGTCGTCCGCGAGCTCGGCGGGGTGTGAGGCAGGGCTCCGGGGGCGGGACTCGAACCCGCAGCCATCGGCTTAACAGGCCGCTGCTCCACCAATTGAGCTACCCCGGAATGGCGTCCGTCGATAGTAGAGCACGCACGAGACCCATGATCTGTCGGTGCGTCTTGGAAGAGCAGTAATACACGTACGCACAACCATGCTCGTGCTTGTTGTGGCGAATGCTCGCGTCCGGCACCGCACGGTGGGCCTGTCGGAACTGTTCCCGCGGGACGCCGGTCAAGTTCGACCAGAACGATTCCGCCCGTTCCAGATCGAGGCCTTGGTGCAGGTAGACGCGTACACGGACGCGTGATTCGTCGACATCGAAGAACCGGCGTAGCCAGGCGCAAAAGAACCGGAGCATCTTGGGATCTGTGTTCGTGAACTGGACGGTCCCGTCGCCCTTCGCTCCCTCCCCTGCGTACAGCGCGACGCCGGCAACGCGAAACTCGCCGTCCGAGAGTGTCCCGATGCTGTTCCTACCCTCGCGGTTCAGCTCCTCGATCTGGCGTAGCTTTGCCTCGTGCGCGCGCAAGGCGCGCGCCTTCTCTTGTTCCTTGACCTTGCCCCGGTAGCCCATGGCCGCCGGCTCCCTTCCCCCTCGCGTCGCGGTCGGGGGAAGTGAGACTCGCTCATGGTAGCGAACGGGCGTTCGGCGGAGGAGACGCGGTGTACGTCCGGCTCGGTGCGGGGTACACATCCTGCATGCGATTTCGTGTGGGACTTCTCGCCGGCTTCGCGGTCGGCTACTACCTCGGCTCCAAGGCGGGCCGCGAGCGCTACGAGCAGATCCGCCGCTGGATCGACGACGCGCGGCAGAGCCGCCCAGTCGAAAAGGCGCAGGCGGCGGTCGAGCTCGGGCTCGAGCGGGTGCGTCAGCAGAGCGAGGCCGCCAGCGCGTCGCCGAACGGACCGGGCGCGTCCTCATAGGACGTCCCCGGCATCGGGGGGCAAGCGGTGCCGGAGACCCGACTGCAGCACATGCCCGCGCTCGACGGGCTGCGTGCCGCCGCAGTCGCGGCCGTCCTCCTGTACCACGGTGACGTCACGTGGGCACGCGGCGGGTTCCTCGGCGTCGACGCGTTCTTCGTCCTCAGCGGTTTCCTGATCACGAGCCTGCTGCTCGTGGAGTGGCAGGCGAGCAGGAACATCGACCTCTTGCAATTCTGGCGCCGGCGGGCCCGCCGGCTGTTGCCCGCCCTGTTCGTCGTGCTCGGGGTGGTGGCGGTCTTCGCAGCGACGTGGGCGCCCGCCGACACTCTGCACCGTCTCCGATGGGACGGGTTCGCCACGCTCGGCTACGTCGCAAATTGGCGTTTCATCACGTCGGGCGGTTCGTACTTCGCGCAGTTCGCGTCGCCGTCGCCGCTTCAGCACGTCTGGTCATTGGCGATCGAGGAGCAGTTCTACCTGGTGTGGCCTCCGGCGTTTCTTCTCTTGCTGCGATTCACGCGGGGCTCGCGTGGCGTGCTGCTCGGCATCACCGTCGGGCTCGCTGCTGCCTCAGCGCTCCTCATGACGCTGCTGTTCGCACCGGGCGGCGATCCCTCGCGCGTCTATTACGGCACCGATACGCGGGCGCAGTCGCTCCTGATCGGAGCAGCGCTCGCGCTCGTCCTCGAACGGCGGCGATTCGGCGTGACACGGATCGGGCGCACAACGTTGCACACTGCCGCTGTCGGCGCGGCCGGTGTACTGCTCTGGGCGTGGGCTCGAACCGCTGACGACGCCGATTGGCTCTACCGCGGCGGCCTCACCGCCACCGCGGTGCTCGTGGCAGTGGTGATCACAAGTGTGACCGCTGCAACTCCCGGCCCGCTCGGCCGGCTGCTGTCGCTCCGACCGGTCCGGTGGATCGGGCTGATCTCGTACGGCCTCTACTTGTGGCACTGGCCCGTGTACGTCGTTCTCAGCGCCGGCCGCACCGGACTCGACGGCCCCGCGTTGCTCGCCGTCCGCCTGGCGTGCACGGTTGCAACCGCCACCGTGTCGTACTACCTGGTCGAGCTCCCCATCCGTCGGGGCGCGCTCCGCGGCTGGCGAATTCGCACTCTCACGCCGGCCGCGGCTCTCGGCGTGGCGGCAGCGTTCGTGGCGGTCACGGCGAGCATCCCGACGACCGGCCTCGCACCCGAGGTGGCGAACGCCAAGGTCGGATCCGCGCCCGCGCTCGCGTCGCCTCCTTCCACACCGCCCACCCCGGGCGTCGTG
>DASYQJ010000292.1:0-2829 GCA_036005605.1 Acidimicrobiia bacterium | reverse complement strand
CTCGATGAGCGCCTTCGTGCCGTACGCGTACTCCTCGCGGAAGTAATTGGTGCGGGCGGCGAGCACGGAGACCGGTTCACCGGCCCCGTGCATCCCGCCCGCCTTCAGATAGTTGAGGACGGCGTCGTGGCGCTGGGTCAGACCCTCTCCTATTTCGGGCCCGCCCTCGTTCTCCGCCGAGTACATGCCGTAGCGGCCGAACCGCTCGCACAGCCGAACCATGCCCTCGGCGTCGGCGTCCGAGAACAGCGGGTCGAACAGGACGTACTCGTGGAGGCTCACGCCAACGACGCTACCCGGTCACATGTCCTCGACGCGCTCGAGGTCGAGGTTGTAGAAGGTCGGCGGCCCGTCGGCGAGCTTCATCATCGCCCCGGAGAACTCCTGCGTCTCGGGCAGGTCGTTGTTCTTCATCGCCGCGTCGTAGGACGGGAACTCGGCGATCGTCATGAACTGACCGGCGTTGTCGCGGTCCTTGCACACCATGATCCGCGCCACGGTGCGCCTGCCCTCGGTCTGCTCGCGGAACTTGTCGGCCAACTTCTGCATGTCGTCGAACTTCGACGTCTTGTACTGGATGATCTGCACGAAACCTGCCATGCCTGCCTTCTCTCGTTGATTCGGTGTGGGCCGCCAGTATGAGGACCAGCTACCCCACGGCGTCAAGCGCCTGGCGCAGATCAGCGACGAGGTCCTCGACGCTCTCGATGCCGACCGACAGCCGCACGAGCGCGGGATCGACCGCGAGGGGCGAGCCCGCCGCCGATGCGTGCGTCATCTCCGCCGGGTGCTCGATCAGCGACTCCACGGCACCGAGGGATTCGGCCAGGGTGAAGAGCCGGGTCGACGCCACGAGCTTGATCGCGGCTTCCTCGCCGGCGGCCACGGTGAACGACACCATGCCGCCGTAGTCCTGCATCTGGCGACGGGCGACGTCGTGGCCGGGATGGCCGGGCAGGCCCGGGTACAGCACCCGCGAAGTAGCGGGATGCTCGGCGAGCAGCGCGGCGATGGCGCGGGCGTTCTCGCAGTGGCGATCCATGCGCACGGCGAGCGTCTTGATGCCGCGCAGCACGAGGTAGCAGTCGAAGGGCCCCGGCACCGCGCCCGCCGCGTTCTGCACGAACGCGATTCGCTCGGCGAGCTCGGCGTCACGAAGCGCCAGGATCCCTCCGACGACGTCGGAGTGGCCGCCCAGGTACTTCGTGCTCGAGTGCACCGCGACGTCGGCGCCGAGGCCGAGCGGCTGCTGCAGGTACGGCGTCGCGAACGTGTTGTCGACGACGACCCGCGCACCCCGGTCGTGCGCCAGCTTCGCCGCCGCCCGGATGTCGACCACGGTGAGGAGCGGGTTCGTGGGCGTCTCGACCCACAGGAGCTTCGTCTCGTCGCGCCAGGCGGCGGCGAGCGCGTCGAGATCGGCGAGGTCGACGGCCGTCCAGGTGACCCCGGCCGGCTCGTACAGGCGCGCGACCAGGCGGTACGTGCCGCCGTACGCGTCGGCCGGGATGATCACGTGGTCGCCGGGCTGGAGTGTGGCGCGCAGGGTCGCGTCCTCGGCAGCCATGCCGCTCGCGAACGCCAACCCGTGCGTCGCGCCTTCGAGCTCGGCGACACACATCTCGAGCCCAGCCCGCGTCGGGTTGGCACTGCGGGCGTACTCGTAGCCGCGGTGGTCCCCCACCGCGTCCTGCACGAACGTCGACGCCAGCGTGATCGGCGGCACGACCGCGCCCGTCGCCTCGTCGGGCTCCTGGCCGGCGTGCACGGCTCGGGTCTCGAACCCGTCGCCGCGGCCGGGATTTTGGCGTCGCTGAGATCCCCTCTTCGTCACTGAGCGACGCCAAAACCGCAGTCGTCCTTGGCGCTCGCTCATCCGGGCGAGCGCGACGCGAGGAACGAGAGCACGTCGGAACGGGTCAGCACGCCGACGGGGTGGCCGCCCTCGAGCACCAGCACCGACGCCGCCCGGTCGAGCTGGGCGACGAGCGCCGAGACCGGCTCGCCGATCCCGACCATCGGCATGGTCGGGCTCATGATCTCCTTCACAGGCCGGTCGAGCACCGACGCGTCGCCGAAGGCGCGGTCCATGAGGTCGAGCTCGTTCAGGACCCCGCTCACCTCCTTCGCCGCCAGCGGCTGCTCGGTGGTGACGCTGACGACGAGCTGCGAGATGCCGAGGTCGCGCATCATGCCGATCGCACGGCGAGCGGGCTGGTCGGGCGTGATCAGGACCAGGTCGGGGACGCGGCGGTCCTTCGCGGCGAGCACGTCGCCGGCGCAAGGACCGTCGCCGCAGCGGAGGAACCCGAAGTCGATCATCCACTGGTCGTCGAAGATCTTCGACAGGTAGTTGCGGCCGGAGTCGGGAACGAGCACGACGACGACGGCATCGGGCCCGAGCCCTTCGCCGACGACGAGGGCGGCGTGCACCGCGGTGCCGCACGATCCGCCGATGAGCAGGCCTTCCTCGCGCGTGACGCGACGCGCCATCGCGAACGACTCCGCATCGCTCACCTGGATGACACGGTCGACGACCGCCGGGTCGTACGTCGACGGCCAGAAGTCCTCGCCGACCCCCTCGACGAGGTACGGGCGGCCGGCGCCGCCCGAGTACACCGAGCCCTCGGGGTCGGCGCCGATGATCTGGACGTCGGGATTCTGCGCCTTGAGGTAGCGGCCGACGCCGGTGATGCTCCCGCCGGTACCGATGCCGGCGACGAAGTGGGTGACGCGCCCGGCCGTCTGCCGCCAGACCTCCGGACCGGTCGACCGTTCGTGCTCGGCCGGGTTGGCGGGGTTCGAGTACTGGTCGGGCCGGAACGAGTC
>DASYQJ010000291.1:0-7834 GCA_036005605.1 Acidimicrobiia bacterium | reverse complement strand
TGCCACCGTGTCTTGCCGGCGCGTGCGTCGACGAGCGTGATCGTCCCGAAGTGATCGGACACGACCACATCGCCCCCGGCGGCGCCGGGCGTGACGCCCGACTCGAACGACGCCGGCGCGGGAACCGACCAGCGCTCGGCGCCGGAGGCGAGGTCGCGGCCGACGACGCGAGCCGCGAAGTTGCCGTTGCCCTCGCCCAGCACGACCAGCCCGTCATGGATCACGGGTCCGGAGGCTCCCGCCTCCACGACCGACTCCCACCGCACGGCGCCGGTCGCGAGGTCGAAGACACGCAGGCGGTTCACCGTTTCGCCTTCCGCTCCGGCCCAGAGCACGGCACCCACGGCTGCGGTCGTGTCCGCGGCCGGGGCAGCCCAGATGTCGCCGGGGAGTTGCGCGGACCAGACCGCCTGTCCCGTGCGGCCGTCGAGCGCGGCCACGAACCCGCGCTCGGTGGTCACGAGGGCGATCGGCCCGGAGCCGACGCGCGTGAGCACACCGCCGCCCGCATGCTCGCCGACCGGCGCCTCCCAGCGACGTGCGCCCGACGCGCGCTCGAGTGCGACGAACCGGTCGTCCGCGCTCACGAGCACGGTGCGGCCGTCGAGCACTGGCTCGTAGTGGGTCACCTGGTTCATGTCGGTGCGCCAGCGTTCGCGCCCGGTCGCGCTGTCGAGAGCCACGACCTGATTGCGGCTGATGGTGACGACGGCGTCACGCCCGTGGACGCCGAGCGAGAACGGCCAGCCGACCTCGGTCGACCACGTCGGATCGCGTCCGGAACGGCCGCCGTGCCCCGTGCCCGACTCCGCCGGCGCGCAGCCCGCGACCGTCACGACAACAACCGCGGCCGCGAGCACCCGTCGGACGCTCATCGCGACACCACCGGCAGGTCACCGAGCCCGTGCTCGACCCGGGTGATCAACGTGGGCACCACGACGCCGCGTAGTCCCTCGGCGAGGCCGACGCACGGCGGCGGGCGCCCCTCGAGCGCGGCGCGCACGACGCGGAGCGCGCCCGGGTCGCGCGGAATGTTCGCGTGGTCGTCGAGCAGTCCGCCGCCCACACCGACGACGACCTTCGTCGCGTCGGGCACGTCGACCTGCGTCGCCGGCACGATGATGTCGTCGGTCGCGCCGATCGTCGTGAAGTCGACATGTTCGGGAAGCCGGTCGTCCCACAGGTCGCGCACGAAGCGTGAATGCTCGTCGAGCTGACGAACCGACGGCGCCGACACCGGCGCCGCCGATAGGCGCTCCTCCGCCGCGTCGACGAGCTCCTTACCGACGGGACTGCCACGCCAGTCGGCGGCTGCGGTCGCCAGCGGCGCGCCCTCGTGCGGCGACGACAGCGTCACGACCGTCCCGATGGGCGGGTACTCGGGATCGGCGGCGTCGTAGTAGTCCTGGAGGAAGACGTCGAGGACCACTCCGCCCTGCGAGTGTGCGATGAGGTCGACCTCGCGCCCCCGGTGCTCGCGCTGCGCCACCTTGAGCTGCTCGGCGAGACGGAGGCCGGCTCGCTGCAGGTCGCCGTGGGTCTGGTCGGCGCGGTACGCATCACCGTCGGGCGCGTACGAGAAGTACGTGACCTCGTCGTTGCGGTAGCCGAGCGCGCGTGTGTCGAGGCCGAACGTCGGGTCGTCCGGGGCGCCCGCCGTGTCGATGCCGCCTACGGCCATGAGGAGGTGGCCGGATCCTCCGGTGCCGTCGGCCGGCGTGCTGCCGTCGGAGCACTCCTGGCGGTGATGCCACCAGTCGGCGGCACCGGCGGCGACGTCGATCGCCACCGACGCGAGGATCCCGGCCGGGGAATGCCCGAATGCCGCGCCCGCAACTCCCGCCAGCCGGCGCGCGCCACTGGTGCCGACGCCGGCGAGGGTGCGAGCGCCGCCTGCCGCCGCCCCGGCCGCGCCTGTCATGGCGTGCCAACCGCTGCGCCCGGCGTCGACGGCCGCCCCGGCGGCATCACCGAGCGCGCCGGCGAGATCGCCGGCGACGGCTGCGACGCCCGACCCTCCCGAAGTGAGCGACCCGGAGACCACCCGCCGGGCGTCCCACGGCTCGGCCGGCACCTCGTCGGCGGGGATGAGCCGGACCAGTTGCGTGAGATCGCACACGCCGAAGAGGCGCTGAGGGTCGAGGTAGCGGTCGCCGAGGCGGACGCCGAAATGGAGCCCGCCGGACTCGTGCTCGGGGCCGGAGCTGCCGGCGGCGCCGACGACCTGGCCGCGTGCGACGCGGTCCCCGGCGCGCACATCGATGCCGGCGAGGAACGCGTACGTCGTGCGGAGATTGCCGTCGTGGGCGACGACGACGTGCAGGGAGCCGGCGACCGAGCCGGCGAACGCGACCACGCCGTCGCCGGACGTCCGCACGGGCGTGCCCGGCGACACCGCGAAGTCGATGCCGCGATGCCCGGGGCCGTACGCGAACGCCGGCGCCTGAAAGGACCGAGCGACCGGCGCGTCGACGGGCGGCAGCCACACGCCGCAGCCGCCGGGTGGCGGGGCAGCGCCCGCCCCGCTCGGGTCGCGCGCGACAAGGAGCGACGAAGCGGCGAGACAGACGACAAGGCAGACCGTCGCCTCGCGGCGCGGCGGTTGGAGGTGCATGGGCGCTCCCGTGGGTCGAGCACGACACGGCACGGGGAAGCGCCGGGGAAGGTGTCTCGGAGCGAAGCTCGACGTGACGCGTCGGATCGTACCGGCCGGCTACGACAATGAAAAGACCAGCGGCAACGGCAGCTTTGCCGACCGTCCTAGAGTCGGAGCCTGCGCCGGCGACGAGCAGGGCCTCACCGCACCCGGCCTTGCTCGGGCTCACCGAGCCGGGCGCGGAGCTGGAGGATGGCCTTCGTGTGGATCTGGCAGGCGCGGCTCTCGGTCACGCCGAGGACGTCGCCGATCTCCGAGAGCGTCAGCCCCTCGTAGTAGTAGAGGTTGAGCACGAGCCGCTCTCGCTCGGGAACGCGGTTGACCGCATCGGCGAGGAGCACCTTCATCTCGTCGACCTCGAACGCCTCGACCGGGTCGTGCAGACGATCGGCGGCCGGATCGCCCGCCATCGCCTGGCCCGGTCGCTCTCCCCCGGCGGCCAGGATCTCGTCGAGAGCGACGAGGCCGACGAACGAGATCTGTGACAACGCTTTCGTGAGCTCCCGATCGCTCATACCGAGCTCACGGGCGAGCTCGTTGTCGTCGGGCGTGCGCCGCAACTCGTTCTCGAGCTTCGTGTACGCCCGCTCGATGGCGCGCGCCTTCGCACGCACCGAACGTGGCACCCAGTCGAAGGACCGGAGCTCGTCGATGATCGCGCCCTTGACGCGGGCGATCGCGTAGGTCTCGAACTTGAACCCCCGTGACGGGTCGAACTTTTCGATCGCGTCGATGAGCCCGAAGATCCCGTAGCTCACGAGATCGGCCTGCTCGACACTCTGCGGCAAACCGGACGCGACCCGACCTGCCACGAACTTGACGAGCGGCGCGTAGTGGAGGATCAACCGCTCGCGCGCGTCGGACGTGTGGCGTTGCTTGTACTCGCCCCACAGCGCGGCGACCGGGTCGTCGGTGTGGTCCTCAGGCACGTGGATGCGTGGCGTCGTAGACCGCGCGCAGGCGCTCGCGCGTCAGGTGCGTGTAGATCTGCGTGGTGGCGAGGTCCGTGTGGCCGAGCAGCTCCTGGACGGCGCGCAAGTCGGCGCCCCGTTCGAGCAAGTGGGTCGCGAACGCGTGACGGAGTGCGTGTGGATGGAGTGCCTGCCCGTCGGGCAGCGGATGGCGTGCAACGATCCTCCGCGCGTCGCGTGTGGTGAGACGCCGGCCGAGGGCGTTGAGGAACACCGCGTCGCGCGGCGTCCGCTCGGTCACGAGCTCGGGTCGCCCGTGCGCGAGGTACCCGCGCAAGGCCGCCTTCGCAGGCTCGCCCAGCGGTAGGCGGCGCTCCTTCGACCCCTTGCCCAGCACGGTGAGGAACCCGCGTTTCGTGTCGACCGACTCGAGCGTGAGCCCGCAGCACTCGCTCACCCGCAACCCCGCGCCGTAGAGCACCTCGAGCACGGCGAGGTCCCGCCATGCCTTCGCCGCGCCCGCGAGGTCATCGTCGAGCTCGGCGGCGGAGGCGGCGTCGAGCAGGGCCACGGCCTCGGCCTGGCGGGGCACCCGAGGCAGGCGCGCCTCGCCCTTCGGCGCCCGCAGGGACCGGCCCGGATCGGTCGGGATGATTCCCTGGCGATGGAGGTACCGGAGATACGCCCGCAGCGACGCCGCCTTGCGGGCCATCGACCGGCGGGCGAACTGACGGGTCGTGAGGAACGCGAGGTACCGGCGCAGGGTGGTGTGGTCGAGCTGCTCCGGCGAAGGGCAGCCGCCGCGCTCGGCCCAGGCGACGAACTGCCGCACATCGCGCTCGTACGCCTCAGCCGTGTGGCCGCTCGCCCCTGCCAGGGAAGCGACGAACGCGTCGACCGCCCAGCTCACACCACACCTCGGACTTCTCCCCCACCCGCGTACGCACGTTACCAACCGTCATGGCACTGCCCGCGCCAAACGCGACCGGGCGTAGTCGTCATACGCCCGCGGTACCGTGCTCGTGCCGTCGAGGTCGCCGCGGTCACGGCCCTCCTCCACCACGTTTTTCGGGAGGTCCGCCGTGCTCGCCTCGGTTCGCAGCGCCACGCTCACGGGCGTCGACGGTCACGTCGTGACCGTCGAGGTCCACGTGTCGACGGGCCTGCCCAGCTATCACGTCGTCGGGCTGCCGGATGCCGCGGTCCGCGAGTCGCGCGAGCGCGTCCGCGCCGCACTGTTGTCGTCGCAGCTCGAGTTCCCGCAGCAGCGGATCACGGTCAATCTCGCGCCGGGTGGAGTTCGCAAGACCGGCGCGGGATTCGAGCTCGCCGTCGCTCTCGGTCTCATCGCCGCCACGGGCCAGCTGGCGGACGGCGTGCTCGACGAGGTCGGCGTGCTCGGCGAACTGGGACTCGACGGGTCGGTCCGTCCGGTGCCCGGCGTCCTCGCGCTCGTCGACGCGCTTCGCGCCGCCGGGACGAGCTCGGTGATCGTGCCCGCGACCGACGTCGCCGAGGCGTCGCTCGTGCACGGGATGGAGGTGCGCTCGGCGCGCTCGGTCGCGGAGCTGCGCGCGTGCCTGAAGGGCGAAGCCGAATGGCCGGACCCGCCGCCGTCCGCTGCCCGCGAGTCCGATCCGCCCGACCTCGACGACGAGCCCGTCGACCTCGCCGACGTGCGCGGGCTCCCGCGCGCGCGACGCGCACTGGAGGTCGCTGCCGCGGGCGGGCATCACGTGCTGCTCACGGGACCGCCCGGCACCGGAAAGACGATGCTCGCCCGCCGGCTGCCGACCATCTTGTCGTCCCTCGATGCCGACGAGGCCCTCGAGGTGACGCGCATCCACTCCGCCGCCGGTCATGCTCCGCGGCACGGTCTGGCGTGCCGGCGTCCGTTCCGCGCCCCGCATCACACCGCGTCGACCGCGGCGCTCGTCGGCGGCGGCTCGAACCGGCTCCGCCCCGGCGAGGTGACGCTGGCGCATCGCGGAGTGTTGTTCCTCGACGAGCTGGGCGAGTTCCCACCGCACGCGCTCGACGCGCTGCGACAGCCGATCGAGGAGCACGTGGTGCGCATCTCGCGCCAGGCGATGTCGGTCGTGTTCCCTTCCGACTTCCTTCTCGTTGCGTGCTCGAACCCGTGCCCGTGCGGCCGGGGTGGGCCCAGCTGCGAATGCACGGAGACGCAGCGCGCGCGGTACCGCCGCCGCTTGTCGGCACCGCTGCTCGACCGGTTCGACCTGCGCCTCGAGGTGCACCCACCCGAGCCGGGCGACGCGCCCGGTGAGCCGTCCTCCACCGTGCGAGACCGCGTCGCCGAGGCCGTCGCCCGCCAGCAGGCGCGCTACGCCCGCCGGCCGTGGCGCCGGAACTCGCAGGTACCCGCGGGCGCATTGGCCCAGATGATCCCGCTGTCCAAGGACGCCGACGACGCGTGGCGGTGGGCGATCGGACACGACGCGCTCACGGGCCGCGGTGCGGCGCGGGTGCGACGCGTCGCCCGCACGCTCGCCGATCTCGAGGGAAGCGCCGAGGTCTGCGAACGCCACGTCACGCTCGCCGCCGCCCTCCGCGAGGACGTGCCGTGAGGGCGACCCGACCGCGGCTGGCGCCCGCGGAGGTGGCGGCGGCCACGCTCGTCTGCCTCCCCGACATGGGCCCGCGCCGGCTGCGCGCCGTGCTCGACCGGTGGCCCGATCCGGCTGCGGCGCTGGCCGCGGTCCGCGACGGCAAGGCCGGCGACGCGCTCGCGCCCGACGCGAGGCTGGTTCGTAGCCACCAGCGGGACGCTCTCGCCCACAGCTGGGCGCGCGCGGCACGCGCGCTCGACCTCGCGCCGGAGCTCGCCCGGCGGGGCACCGGAGTCGTGCGAGACGGCAGCCCCGAGTACCCGATCGGCGACGAGGTGCCCGACCGGCCCGCGGTGCTTCTCGTCGAGGGGGCGGCGCCGGATGTGCTTCACCGGCCGCGCGTCGCGATCGTGGGAACCCGTTCGGCATCGGTGCACGGGCTCGCCGACGCGCGCGAGCTGGGTGCCTTCCTCGCCCGCCGGGGTGTCACGGTCGTCAGCGGCCTTGCCATCGGCATCGACGGCGCCGCCCACCTGGGGGCGCTCGACGCGGACGGTGGTGTGGTGGGCGTCGTCGCGACCGGTCTCGACGTCGTCTATCCCCGCCGGCACGTCGTGCTGTTCGAGCGCGTGCGCCGCGCGGGGTTGCTGCTGAGCGAGGCGGGTTTCGGCGCCCAGGCCAACCGCTTCCGTTTCCCCGTTCGCAACCGCATCATCGCCGCGCTCGCCGATGTCGTCGTGGTCGTGGAGGCGACGCTGCGCGGCGGCGCGCGCATCACCGCCGACTACGGGCTCGAGTACGGCCGGCCCGTCCTCGTCGTGCCGGGCTCGCGGCGCAACCCGTCCGCCGAAGGGTGCAACGCGTTGCTGGCCGACGGCGCCCAGCCGCTCCTCGATCCCGACGACGTGCTCGTCGCCCTCGGCTTGACGCCGGGCTCCCGGCGCGGTTGGGGCGCACCGCCGCCGCGCGCCACACCCGAGCCGGACGGTGTGCGCGTCCTCGAGGCATGCGCGGGCGAGGCCGCCACCGTCGACCAGCTCGTGAGCCGTACCCGGCTACCACCGGAGGCGGTCACGGTCGCGTTGCGGTCACTCGAGCGGCAGGGATGGGCCGAGCACCGGCGGGGCTGGTGGTGGCCCCGATGACGGTTGCGCTACTCGCCCGTGAACTTCGGCTCGCGCTTCTGGAGGAATGCCACCATCGCCTCGGCGGTGTCCTTCGACGCGAAGTTCATCGCCTGCGCGGTGTCCTCGAACTCGAGCGCGTCAGCCATCGAGACCGAGGACGACTGGTTGAGCAGCCGCTTCGAGATCGACAGCTGGATCGGGGGCAGCGCGGCGAGCCGGACCGCGAGCTCCCCCGAGATCTTCGCGAGGTCGTCGGCGGGCACGACCCGGTTCACGATGCCGATGCGCTCGGCCTCGGCGGCGTCGATGATGTCGGCGAAGAACACGAGCTCCTTGGCCTTGTGGAGGCCGACGAGACGCGGCAGCAACCAGGAACCGCCGAAGTCGACGTTGAGACCGCGCTTCGAGAAGATCTCCGAGAAACGGGCGCGCTCGGAGGCGACGATGAGGTCGCAGCCCAGCGCGAGGTTCAGGCCCGCGCCCGCGGCGACCCCGTTGACGGCGGCGATCGTCGGCTGCGGCAGATGGTGCAGCCGCAACGCGGCCCGGCCGACGACGCGCATCTGACGG
>DASYQJ010000290.1:0-10727 GCA_036005605.1 Acidimicrobiia bacterium | reverse complement strand
GAGGACTCGTTCTTCGCCGACGCCCGCCTCGCGGCGTGGGTCGCACGGCACCTCGAGCCGCTCGACTCGACGATGCTCGTCCTCGAGGTCGCGTGCGGCGGCGCCCACCAAGGGGAGGCGATCGCGCCTCACGTCGGTCGCGTAGTCGGCGCCGACCTCACGCCCGAGATGCTCGACGTCGCCCGCCGCCGACTCCGTGACCGCTCCTTCGACGGGGTGGCGCTCGCACGCGCCGACGCTGCCCGGTTGCCCTTCCCCGACGACTCGTTCGACCTCACGTTCTGCCGCTTCGCGGTGCACCACTTCGCCGACCCAAGCGAGCAGCTCGACGAGATGGTCCGCGTCGCGCGCCCGGGTGGGCGGGTGGCCGTCGTCGACCTGATCTCCGCGGACCCGGAGCTCGCCGGCGCGTACAACGACGTCGAGCGGCGCCGCGACCCCTCGCACACACGTGCCCTCACCGCCGACGAGCTCGAGCGCGCGGTCGATGCCACGGGAACGGCGCTGGAGCACACGACCCGGGTCGACGTGCGGGCGCCGGTCGAGCGGTGGCTCGCCCAGGCCTCGACCCCGCCCGACATCGCCGACGAGATCCGCGCCGAGCTGCGGGCCGAGCTGGAGGGTGGTCCGGCGACGGGGATGCGGCCCGTCGACGACGGCGAGCTCCAGTACACCCAGACGTGGGAGATCGCGGTCGGCCGCGTGCAGAGCTCGTAGGCGCGAAGGATCAGCAGCCGGCGTTGCGCAGCGTGGGGTACGGATCGACCCGCTGCCCGTTGACCCCGCCGAGCCGGATCTCGAAGTGCAGGTGCGGGCCGGTCGCGTTCCCGGTCTGGCCGACCCGGCCGATCGGCTCGCCTTGCCCGACTCCGCGGTCGCCGTCGCCGATGATCTCCGACATGTGCGCGTAGTAGTAGGCGTTCCCGTCGACGGCCGAGAGGTATGCGACAAGTCCGCCCGCGCTCTCCAGGGTGTAGTGCACGCTGCCGGACTTGACGGCCCAGATGGGTGTTCCCGTCGGCGCGTGCATGTCGATCCCGTAGTGGAACCCGCCGTCGCGTGGCCCGTAGTCGTCGGTGTAGCTCGAGCCGTCCACCGGGCATCGGATGTTCGAGACGACGGGACCGCCGCCGGGCGAGCACGTCGCGGCGATCAAAACGAGTGCTGCCACGGGAAGCAGCCATCGCCACGCGCGAAAGGAAGAGCTTGCTCGGGGGATGCAAGAAGCGTAGGCGCGTACCATGCGCGAAATGCGGACCATCGCGTTGGTCGATCACACGAAGAGATATCGGCCGCCTGCGGGTGTGCTGGAAGCCATCGCGGAGGCGCTGACCATCCAGGTGCAACGCGACTTCGCTCCCGCCTGGGGCGTCGAAGGAGCGCAGGTCACCGTGGGCGGGCGCGGCGACAAGATCCACTTCTTCGACAGCGCGCGCGAAGCGGAGGAGTTCGGCTGGCACGTCACGGACGACCGCGGCCTTCCGTACGCGCATGTGTTCGCGGCTGCGTCGATCTCGCACGGCAACGGCTGGACCGATGGTGCGGAAGCCGTGTCAGTGACTGCTTCGCACGAAGTGCTCGAGATGCTCGCCGACCCTCGGGCGAATGAGTTCTGCTTCGACGGTGAACGGCGGCTCTGGGCGCGCGAGGTGTGCGATCCGGTCCAAAGCCGGGCGTACAAGATCCGCACGGAGGACAAGCTCGTGCCGGTGAGCGACTTCGTGCTCCCGGCGTACTTCAACCCGTGGGCGGAGGGTCCCTACGACCGTTTGCGAGTGCTCGACGGGCCGTTCGCGATCGACAACGGCGGGTACGCGGTGTTCCAGCGCACCTCCGCGGAGCACGAGAAGTTCGGACGCGGATTCGGCGTCGCCTTCGACGACGCCATGCCCGAATGGCAGCGGGCCTTGAAGCTGCGGGGCTGGGGCCGCACCTACTGGCGGCTCGCCCTCAACCCGTGAGCCCCGTCATCGTGGGTTTTCCACAGGAGGTTGTGGAAAGGGAGGATGCCGCCCTTTCGACTCGATGACGGGCCCCGCTGCGGCCGGACCCCTCCACCCGCCCCTCGTCCTCAGCCCCCGACGGCCGAGCCGCTCGCCTCCGCCTTGGCTTCCTTGGCGTCGCTTGGGCGCAGGAACCCGTCGCGCTGCAACTTGTCCGTCGCCTTCGAGAATGCCTTCACATAGTCCTGGTGCGTCGGGTAGAGGGATGACAGCTGGGCGGCGTCGAAGGCGATTGTCTTCCCGAACAACGAGCAGAAGCCGGGCCCGCCGCCGGGTTCGCCCGAGAGCGTCGCGACCGGAGCCTCGAGCTGCGGGAGGCGGATGCCGCCGCGGGCGTTGCCGTGCTCGTCTCGCTCGATCGTCGGCGTCGGCCCCTGGGCGATCGCGACCGGCGGCGCCTTGGGCGGCGCCGGGCCACCGGCGGCCCAGCGGGCGAGGTCGTGGATGGCGGTGTCGACGATGTAGCGCTGCGGCGCCGAGTTGATCCGCTGCGCGCATCCGAGCGGCGGGATCGTCACCATCTCTTCTTTCGGGATGCCCGTCAGGGCGTGCAGGCCGTCCTCGTCGAAGTGTGCAGTGCCCGCGACCTCCCACAGGCGGTAGCGGGCGCTGTCGGGCTGGCGGGCGGGAAGGTGGCGCGGGACGTCCGTCTCCGACTCGAGCACGAGCACCGGCTTCTTCGTGTCGGCGCGGATCAGCGTCGGGTTCGGGATTGCACCCTGCCCGCCGTCGGTGATGGGCGCGCCCACCGCGAAGCGGCTGTGCACGAAGAAGCCGTCGAACATTCCCGTCTGCGGCTGGATGGCGTTGACGTACGTGACCATGCGGAACGCCGACTGCGACTCGCCGTCGCCGATCATGGTTCGAATCTTGTAGCGGCGGTTCCCGAGGAGGTTCGTGCCCGCGGGGCGGCGCAGCGCCTCGCCGACCTGGGAGTAGATGTCGTAGGAGTAGGCGTCGCCCGGGTGGTCGAGCGTCCCGTACCGTTCGGGATTGCCTTCCTTCAGGTTTCTGACCCCTGTGCTCTGCGCCGACACGCCGACCCACGCAAAGCCGCCGCGGAGCAGCTCGGCGTTCCCGAGACCCCAGTCGGGGGCGGCGTCCAACCCTCCACTCACGTTGAGCCACTCGACCTCGACGACGCCGTTGAACTTCGCGGGGTCCTTGGGGCGGCGCACGAGCACGCGGGTGCGGTACGGCGCGGTCGTGGTCGTCTGCACGTTCCAGCGGCCGTCTTCGGTGAGCGGCCCGGCGGGCTCGTAGGCGCGCGCCGTGCCTTCGACGAAGAACTCCTCTTCGACGTAGCCGCGCGGTCCGAGGTCGACCGCCGACAGCGACACGGGCTTCCCGGGGATCGGTCCGTTCACACTCGGGTCGGGGACGGGCTGCTTCTCGGTGCCCGCCGCGCCGCCGGGCACCGTCCCGTCGGCGATGGTCACGGCGCAGACCGCGGCCACGACGGCCAGACCGGCGAGAGCCCGGGGGAGCATGACGCAATCCTTATCACCGGGCCGGCGTCGACGATGTGCGCGTCGCCGAGGTGTCGCTCTGCGTGGCGCCTGGGTAGGAGACACCGGAAGCCGCAAGTCCGAGAGAAGAGAAGAGTCACACCTCACAGGCGGCTCTCAGCGTTTCAAGAGGGCGCTCCCAAGCTGAGTTGCGACAATCCCGCCATGACCAATGGTGCAGAAGAAGACGACGCCGCCAGCGCCCAACCGACCGAGCCGGCCGCAGCAGTCGAGCCGACCGAGCCACCGCCGCCGCCGGATGACAGCGCGGCCCCGTCCGGCCCGCCCCCGACACGCGGCGGGTGGTTGGTGCCCAAGTGGGCGATCGTCGCGCTCGTCGGGTTCGTGGCCGTCGCGCTCCTCTTCGGGAGCGCGTTTGCGATCGGGCGCGCCACCGCACCCGGCGGCGACGACCACGAACGCATCGAACGCGGCTTCGAGGGGAGGCCTGGGCGGGGCGAAGGGCCGCAACTGCCTCCGCAGGCGAGCGGTGTCTTCCTCGGCGTGTCGACGCAGCGCGCGACGGGCGATCAGCAGGGTGCCGAGGTGCAGAACGTCGCGAGCGGCAGCCCCGCCGCCGGTGCCGGCCTCCAGCAAGGCGACGTGATCACCGCCGTGGACGGGACGGCAGTCTCGACCCCGGCCGACCTCGCGCGGCTGGTTCGCAGCCACCAGCCCGGCGATCAGGTGACGATCACCTACACCCGCGGCGGCAATTCCACCGACACGCAGGTGCAGCTCGGAGACCGGTCGCCCCAGAACGCGCCTACCAACTGACCACCGTCCCCGATCGGCCGCGTACCCTGAGGCGCATGCTGCTCGACGGGTTCAATCACGTGGCGATCCTGACCAACGACACGAAGCGGTTGCACGCGTTCTACGAGGAAGTGTTCGACGCGACCGTGCCCCGAGACGGGCCGGAGACACCGGAGGGCGCCGAAGTGCGCCTCTCCGTCATCCACGTCGGTCCGCACTCCGAGCTCAACGTGTTCGAGATCGACGGCAACACCGAAGCGCAGCGACAGACGCCGATGTTCGGGCGGGGCCGCATCGACCACCTGGCCCTCTACGCGGAATCGCTCGAGGCGTTCGAGACGATCCGTGACCGGCTCATGGCCCGCGGCGCGACGGACGGGTTCGTGACCGATTTCGGTCCGATCCTGAGCGTCTTCTTCCGCGACCCGGACGGTCTCGAGTGCGAGGTGTGCGTGCAGAACCCGGACGAGCAACCGGGCGTCAGTAACCCGCCGGGCACGCCGGCGGCGCGCTACCACGGCTCTTCCTAGCGCTCGTCCTCGCGCTCGGGCTTCACGAGCCGCGCCGCTTCGAGACGCACGCGGAAGTCGGGATCTTCGGCGACCGTCGCGATCGCAGCGCGGCTGGGTTCTGCGCCGAGCACGCCGATTCCGGACAGCGCCTTCCACCGAATCCATGCATCGGTGTCGCCGAGCGCGCGCTCGAGCAGCGGACGGAGCTCCTGCCGCTCCGCGCCGGCGATCGCGTCCACTGCACTGCGCCGCACCGTGCGGCTCGCATCATCCACGAGGCCGGCCCACGCGCCCGCGGCCGCATCGGGCGGCGCGTCGGCGAGCAGCGCGGCTGCGACCTGGCGGCGCGCCGGCTCGGCGTCATCGCACGCGGCGAGGACGCGCTCGAGGTCGTCGGGCCGCTCGGCCCGGAGCGCCCCGAGGTCGGCCCACGCGCGTTCGAGCCGGCTCGGGGCGCGGGTCTCGTCCTCGGACGTGACGGCGCGCGCCGGACTGGTCTCGGTGTGGCTCGTGCTCGGGTCGCGTTCGAGCGGCGCGTCACCCGCGAACTCGCGCGTCACCGCACGCAGGAGCGGCTCGAGGAGCTGCTCCCAACGGCCGGGGCGCGCGATCGTCACGGCCACGAAGTCGGGCCCGACGAGCACGTTGGTCACCTCGTCGAAGTCGCCGAAGAGCTGCGCGACGCGTGGGTCGACGGACGCCGGGGCGGCCGACTCGTAGTTGCGCGCCGCGCCGGTCTCCAGTGGCGGCGTGGCGAAGCGGATCGTGCGCGGGCTCGGCGTCGCCTCCGGCACGACGGCGCCGTCGAAGGTCCCGCCCAGATCGGGCGCGGCAGTCGCGTCATCAGCGCTCGCGTGCGCACCACCTGCCCGACGCGCGTCGCTCTCGACCCGGAGCCGGAACCGGCCTCCCTCCCACGTCCAGGTGAGCGTGAGGCCGGGCTCGAGCTCGCGACTGCCGCCACCGGTCCCGGCGCCGACGATGTCGGCCAGCGCGTCATCGTCGTCGGAAGTCCACGCCGCGTCGGAGAAGAACCGCTTCAGCGATTGCTTCACCGGGCCGAGCGCATCGAGCGGCAGCGCGCTCACCACGGGCGTCAGCTCCCGGATGGCATCCGGCGTGAGGCCGTCTTCCACGACTCGTGCTCGGGCTGCGTCGAGCTCCGGACCGACCTCCGTCACACCAACGACGGTACCGAGCGATGAGCCGAGACGAGCCCGCCGGCCTACGAGCGGATCAGAGCTTGCTCGCCATGACGAGGGAGTAATACGCCTGGCCCGCCTCGGACAGGTGGACGCCGTCCTGGACGAGGTACTCGGGATGCTGGCTCGCGGCCGAGTACCAGTCCAGCAGCACCGCGTTGGGATAGCGGGGCACGGCGGCGGCGATCGCGTCGTTGTCGGGCTGCTCCCAGGGCCGGTCGACCCGCGTGTTCACGACGACCACACGTTTCACGCCACTGAGGAGGCGCAACATCTCGTCGAGCTGGTCCTCGGGGATCGAGCCGTTCGTGCCGAGGTGGATGACGACCTCGTCGCCGAGCTGCCCGGCGTCGTGCAGCCGACGGACGACGTCGAGCCCTTCGCTGAAGTGGCGGCTGACGTTGGCGTCCATCTGGAGCCGGTCCCCGAGGAAGCGGCGGAGCGACGTTTGCGCGCCGAGCATGACGGAGTCGCCGATCGCCGTGACCCGAGCGTTGGGGATGGGGGTGAGCGTCGTGTTCGGCGCCGAGTGCGCGGGATCGGGGACGGTCGCGGCCGCGGGGGCCGAGGTGGGTGCGGAAACGCGCGGCGCGGTCGTGGTCGTGATCGCGATGTTCGCCGGCTTCGCCGGAAACCCCGGCGGGCGGGGTGCCGGTTGCGCGACCGCGAGGCCGATGCCCAGCAGCGCCGTGGTTACGACCGCGAGGGCGCCGGCGAACGCGAGCCGGGCGCGCACGCGTCGACGCTGCAACATGGGCGCATGTCGCAACGCGGACAGTCGCCGGCCGAGCGCGCCGCTGCGGATCGGCACCTCGACGAACCGGTACGACGCTGCCGCCAGCCCGACTGAGATCGCGACGCGGAACGTGAAGAGGGGGATCCCGGTCAGGGGGATGTCGAGCCCGGGGCGCGTCACAAGGAACACGGGCCAGTGCCAGAGGTAGATCCCGTACGAACGCTTCCCGATCCAGACCATCGGCGAGGTGCCGAGCAGGCCGCTGGTGATGGTCGTGGCGGGGTGGACGGCGACGAGGACGACCAGCGCGGCGACGCACGCGAACACCAGATACCCGCCGCGGTAGAGCGACGAGTCGAACTCGCTGACGTTGACGAAGCACCACACGAGCACGAGCAGGGCCGTGAGGCCGATGACGTCCAGCGCCATCGGCGCGCGCTTCCCGATCTTTCCTCGAAGCTGCCACGGAGGTAGCAGGACCGCCATGCCGGCGCCGATGAGCAGGCCACTCGAGTGCGTGTCGGTGCCGTAGTAGACGCGTGACGGGTCCCCACCGGAGCGGTACAGCAACGCCATGAGGAGCGCCGACACGGCGGCGCCGCCGAGGATCGTGACGGCCAGATTGTTGCGCGACGGTCGCCAGAACTTCAGCGCCAGGCCCAGGAGCAGCGGCCACAGCAGGTAGAACTGCTCTTCGATCGCCAGCGACCACAGATGCTGGAGCATCGGCTGCCGCCCGATGGCGGAGAAGTACGACTGCTGGTGGAAGATCAGGTACCAGTTCGTGACGTAGCCGAACGACGCGACCACGCCGCCCCGCAGCTTCGACGCTTCGTCGGGGAGGAACACGACTACGTACGCGCATGTGACCGTGATCATCACGACCAGCGCGGGGAGCAGTCGGCGAGCTCGGTGCACGTAAAAGCGTGCCAGGCCGAGGTGGCCGCCGTTCCGTCGCCACGCGTCGAGCAGCACGGACGTGATCAGGTAGCCGCTGAGCACGAAGAACACGTCGACGCCGAGGAAGCCGCCGCTGAACCAGCCCAGCTCGCCGTGGTACACGAGCACGGCGGCGACCGCGAGCGCGCGCACGCCGTCCAACGCCGGGATGTATCCCAACCGTGCCGGAGTGGACGCGCCGTTCGTAGTCGCGCCGTTCGTGGACGCGCCGTTCGTGGACGCGCCGTTCGTGGACGCGCCGTTGGGCGGCGCCGAGCCGGGCGCGCGCGGCTCGCGGACCGGGGTTTGCGACACAGGGGAGGTCACGGCACCGCCTAGTGGTTTGGGCGCGCGGCAAACCATGCGATGAGCCATGACTTAACAGCCAGACGTTAACCCCGTCCGCGGTTCGAAGCGCGGAACCCTTTTGATCAACGGGATCCGCACCCGCGACGCCTGGGCAATTCGGCATATTTCGCCCTATACGGCGCGCCGGTGTCGGTCATCGCCCGCCGCTCATCCCTGGCCAGGCGGCCGGCGATGGTCTAGGGTTCACTCTCCTCACTCTGATCACTTCAGCCACACAGGCCTCTCCAGACGCGACCGTCCGCGCGCCCCGCGCCCGGCACGCCCCCTGGATCGCCGCGCTCGCGCTCGTCGTCGCGCTCGTCCCGCTGATCTCGGTCGGTCGCGCCCACGGCGATCCCATCGACGACAAGCGGGCGGAGGCACAGCAGCTGCAGAGCGAGATCGACGCCAACGGCGCCCAGCTCGACGCCCTGTCGGAGCGGTACAACGGCGCCCAGTACCGCTTCGAGCAGGCGCAGGCCGCAGCCACCGAGGCCCAACAGAAGCTGGACGCCACGACGGCCGAGGTCGCCCACCTCAGAACCCTCGTCAACGAGCGGGGCGCCGAGCTGTATCGCGGTGCCGGGCAGGGCCCGACCTCTCTCGACGTCTCGAGCGCGAACGCGCTGATCGCCAGCTCGAAGTACTCGGCGTTGGCCGCCAAGCACGACACGAAGCTCTTGGACGAGTTGCGACGCGCCGAGCGCACGCTGCGCGACCAGCAGGCGGAGGCGGAGCAGGCACAGGCGGACGCGCAGGACGAGCAACGCGCGATCGCGAAGGCGCAGGCCGGCGTCGAGGCAGCCAATGCCAGGCAGGAGGAGCTCCTGTCGCAGGTCAACGGCGAGATCGCGCAGCTCGTCGCCGAAGAGCAGGCGCGCAAGGAAGCCGCCGAGCTCGCGGCGGCGCAGCAGCGTTACACGGCGGCCGCCGCGGCCAACGTGCCGGCGACGAATGGCCAGGCGCCGAGCACCGGGCGCAGCGGGACGAGCGGCGGCGGAACGAGTGGGGGCGGCGGACCCGCTCCCAGCGCCAACGTTCCGGTCAACGGCGGCGGCGCGAGCGCCGCCATCGCGTACGCGCGGGCGCAGCTCGGCAAGCCGTATTGCTACGCCGGCGCCGGACCCGCGTGCTTCGACTGCTCCGGTCTCACCATGCGGGCCTGGGGCGCGGCGGGCGTGAGCATGCCGCACTACTCGGGCGCGCAGTACTCGATGTTCCCGCACGTGCCGCTGAACGCGATGCAGCCCGGCGACCTCGTGTTCTGGGGACCGGGCGGGAGTGATCACGTCGGTCTGTACATCGGCGGCGGCCAGATGATCGCCGCCCCGCACACGGGCGACGTCGTGAAGATCCAAGCCGTGTACGGCAGCCCCGTCGGAGCCGCACGACCCGGCTGAGGCTGAACGGCGGGATCGGGGTGGCCCATAGAGTCGGCCCGTGGCGATCACCGTCGTTTTCGAGACGCACTCCATCAGCGAGGACAACGAGCTCGGCGTCGCCTCGGGTTGGAGCCACAGCCGCCTGTCCGACCGGGGGCGCGGGAAGGCCCTCGAGCTCGGTGAACGACGACGGGACGACGGGATCGCAGCCGTGTTCAGCTCCGACCTTCGCCGCGCCGTCGAGACCGCCGACATCGCGTTCGCCTCAGAAGGCCCACCGATCCTCCTCGATTGGCGGCTGCGCGAGTGCGACTACGGCGAACGCAACGGCGATCCGGCCGAAGCGCACGGACGCGACCGAGCCGCGCACGTCGACGAGCCGTTCCCGGGCGGCGAGAGCTGGCGCCAGGCGATCACCCGCGTGGGCGGGTTCCTCGAGGACCTCTCCTCTCGATGGGACGACACACGGGTCCTGGTCATCGGCCACGTAGCGACGCGGTGGGGTCTCGATCACTACGTGGGTGGTGTCCCGCTCGAGGACCTGGTCAACGAGATCTTCGAGTGGAGGCCCGGCTGGGAGTACCGCCTCGACGGAGCCCACAACCCGTGATGCCACCACGAGCGCGTGTCTCCGCGGCAGTGCTCGGGAGTCCTAACCCGCGCGCACTGGCCGCTTTCTACGAGCGTGTGCTCGGGTGGACGAGGGTGTCCGACGAGCCCGCGCGCCCCGGCTCTCCACCCGAGGACGGGTGGGTGATGCTGCGACCGCCGACCGGCGGAACCGGGCTGTCCTTCCAATTCGAGCCGGACTATGTGCGGCCGACCTGGCCGGCTTCGCCCGGCGAACCGCAGATGACGATGCACCTCGACATTGCGGTCGAGAATCTCGACGAAGGCGTGGCGCGGGCTCGGGAGGCGGGAGCCGCGCTTGCAGACCACCAACCGCAAGAGCACGTCCGCGTGATGCTCGACCCGGACGGCCACCCGTTCTGCCTCTTCCCGGACTGATCTACGGCGCTCGCGGATGAAGTGGCTGACCGCTACCGCTACTCGCCCTGTTGCACCGCGAAGATGGGACGGTACGGGCCGGTCGGAGGCATCAGGCACGGGCGGGGGTCATGGCGAGCCCAACGCGCCGGCTCCCCTCGGATCAGCTCCTCACCGTGGGGTGACTGCTTGACCAGGTCGGTGTAGGCGAACGCGTCGGCGGCGGCGTAGGTCTGGAGGAGAAGGGGCCGCGGCCGGTCCGACCGGTTGGGTGCCGACCCGTGCACCGTGCGGCAGTTGTGCACGGTGATGGTGCCGGCGGGTCCGATCGGGTACTCGGCCGCATCGACTCCG
>DASYQJ010000289.1:0-2771 GCA_036005605.1 Acidimicrobiia bacterium | reverse complement strand
CCCTCGCGCACGTCGGCGGCGACGATCTCACGGATGAAATCGCTTCGTTCGGGAGTTGCTGAATCGTGGGCGCTCACGCGGCTGCTCTCAATCATGTCGAAGAGATCAGGGCAGTACGTCGCCGGGTCTCTGCGGACTCGGCCGGTCGGATCACCGGCGGCGAGGGACTCGGCCGCCACGCGGTCTTCTTCCTCTTCCCAGTCGATCGGCTCCGGCGGAGTCGGCGGCTCTGTCAGCGAGCATCATCGCGTGGGCCGCGTGCGACCATCTCGCGGACGCGGGCTGTCTGCGGTTGGGGGCCGAAGTCGGTCAGGATCCAGGTGGCTCCGGCTTCACGCCACGGCTCGAGCTCGAGGCCTGGTTCGAGGTCGACGACGAGCTCGAACGGTTTCGGATCGTCGCCTCGCAGGCCGCTGATCTCGTCTGCGAGCTCGGCCAGTGCTTCCGGCCGGGGCAGCTCGATCGGGAAGATCCCGTCCCAGCGCGCCGCCCGGCGGAGCGGGCGTCGATGCGGCCAACGTGCCGCGACCCAGATCGGGATCCGCGGACGTTGCACCGGTTGAGGCTCGAAGTCGCCGTCCCAGAACGCGGTCAGTCTGTCGAGCCCGGCGTCGAGTCGATGCGCCCGTTCGCGTGCATCGACCACCTCGCCGAACCGCTCGAGCTCGCCGTTTCGATCGGTGCCGAGGCCGACTCCGAGGATCAGCCGTCCCCGGCTCAAGCGATCAAGCGTGGCGGTCTCGCGCGCGACCTTGTGCACGCGCCGGCGCGAAAGCGGGGTGACGAGCGGGCCAAGGCGCAGATGCTCGGTGTGAGCGGCGATCGCGCTCAGCGCCACCCAGGGGTCGGCGACCGCACGCACGGGAGGCCGGTAGAGAATGTGATCCCAGAGGAAGAAGCCGTCCCAGCCGTGCTCCTCGGCCTCCACCGCGAGCGCGATCAGCGTTCGCGGCTCGGCCAGCTCGTCGAATGGCGCCACATACAGCCCGCGCCGAACCCCGGCGTTCGAATCACCAGGTGCTTCGCTCGTCATCTCGTCACGGGCCCTCGCTCGCGGCGGTCGTCCGCACGGAGATCGTCATCGGTCGCTCGCTCGATTCACTCGCGCTGTGTGCTCGAGAATCGCGCGGACGATGATGTCCCAGTCGGCCCGATCGACCCCATGGCCTCTCGCTCGAGCGTCAGCAGCCTCGCACTGGGGATCTCTTCGGCCAGCGCCCTGCCGTGCTCGAGCGGAAACATCGGATCCGCAGCCCCGTGGATCACCAGCGTTTGAGCGGTGATCGAGGACAGAGGCGGGTGTCTGTGCGCGCCGTCCGGGATGGCCTCATGGTTCGGCGCCGAAGCAAGGTTGCGCGCCCGCTCGACGTCGCGACGCACGAGCTCTCGCGCCGCCGTCTCGTCGAACGGACGCTGGTCGCCCGCGAGCACGCGCGAGTAGTCGACCAGGTACTCGATCACCGACTCGGCGTCCGTCCAGTCCACCTCAGCTGTCGTCGCGAACCGCGTGAATTCCGTGGTCGGCGGCGGCAGCCCGCTCGGGGAGGGCCCTGGAGGTGCTAATCAGGACGAGGGAAAGGATGCGGTCGGCGAAGTCAAGGGCCAGCAGCTGCGCGAACCCCCCGCCCGCCGAGACCCCGACGACGTGCGCGGCCGGGAGGCCGTAGGCGTCGAGCACGCCCGCGGCGTCGGCGACCAGGTCGGCGCCCGTGTATCCGGGGTGGCCTGGCTCGTAGGTGACCGATCGACCGGTGTCGCGGTGGTCGTAGCGGATCACGAATCGGCCGCCGCCGGCGAGCATCTGGCAGAAACCCTTCTCCCACCAGAGCATCGAGCCACCGATGCCCATGATCAGAAGGATCGGCGGGTCGGCCGGGTCGCCGAAGGGCTCGGTACAGAGTTCGACGCGGTTCGCCTCGATCATCCGCTCCGCCAGCTTCGGTCCTCCTCTCCGTAGGGGACAGCCGTGAGCGAGCTTGCGCCGACACTATGAACATGAGAGACATGGGAGAGGGCGCCGTCGGCGCCCTCTCTCCTTACCGTGCTTGCGGTGAGCTGCTAGCCCGGGTGCGACCGGCAGGGGTTCCGGTTGAGGACGTTCCGGAAGTTGTTGATGAGGTTGACGGTACTCCCGCCGCCGCCGAACGCCAGGTAATCCGAGCTCAGCAGCGACCCCCACTGTGCGTCGCCGCCGAAGTCGGAGGTCGTGCCTGGGAGGTCGTTGCCGAACGCCCACAGGCAGGCGTTGCCCGGGCCGCCCGGTTGCGTGCTGAAGAACGGGTAGAAGGCCGCCGGCGTGCCTTTGTCGGTTGTCGGGATCAGGGTGCAGCCCGCGCCGGTGATCCGGTTGCAAGTGTTGGTCTCGATTCTCGGCAGGTCCGCCTCGAACGCCACGCGCGAGTAGTTGTCACCGTTCGAGCCCCCGATCACCGGGCTGGAGAACAGCACGGGCTCCGGGTGCAGGGCCGTGTTGCCGTCCGGCCAGACGGGCTGGTAGTCGAAGCCGTCGAAGCCGGCGTTGCTGTCCGTGCAGTCATTGACGTTGATGCGTAACGCCTCGGTGCCCGGGAAGCAGAAATCGTCGTCCCCGTCGGTCGGGGACGTGCTGCTGCCGAAACCTTCCGTGTCGCCGGCGGGACACGTGACGGGGTTGCCGTTGGCGTCGAGCCCGAACGGGGTGGCGGGGATGGGATTCGGGCCGTTGCAGTTCTCGAAGTGCCCGATCTCATCTGTGAACGAGATGTTGGTGGTGTGCGCCGCCCAGGGGACGC
>DASYQJ010000288.1:0-2628 GCA_036005605.1 Acidimicrobiia bacterium | reverse complement strand
AAGAGCACCGGATGCTCGAACTCTGCTGCGACCTCCCGAATGATGTGGATCGATTCGGATTCGAGCGCTGCGAGATGCGAGAGCTGCCGCTGCACATGGCCAGTGTGCTGGCCGGAGGCGTCGTGCGCCACCGGAGTGAGGCGGGACGCGGTCATCGTCGAGCCCGGCCTACGCGTGTAGGCCGCACTCGATCTTGTCTGTGCCCGCCCAGCGACCGGCGCGTGCGTCCTCGTCATTGCCGACGGGATGACTGCACGGCCAGCAGCCGATCGACCCGTAGCCGCGACCAGCCAGTGGGTGCACCGGCAGGTCGCGGTCGCGGACGTAACCCTCGACGTCGAGGTCGGTCCAGGCGGCGAGGGGATTCACCTTCACCAGGCCGCGTCCGATGTCGTACGAGACGATCGGCGCGTTGGCGCGAGTGGGCGCCTCGACCCGCCGCAGCCCGGTCATCCAGGCTGCCTTGCCCTCCAGGGCGCGTCCGAGGGGCTCGACCTTCCGCAGCGCGCAGCACCCGTCCGGATCTTGCTGCCACCGGTTGTCCGGTGCGACCTCCGGGTGCATGACCGTCAGGTTGAGGTCGTAGCGGCGGCGGATCTGGTCGACGTACCAGAGCGTCTCGGCGAAGTGGTACTGGGTGTCGAGGAACACGACCTCGATCTCGGGTGCGACCTGCGCCGCCACGTCGATCAGCACGCAGTCCTGGAACGACGCCGCCAGCACGAGATCGTCGCCGTAGTGGTCCCACGCCCAGCCGACCACCGCCGAAGCGGGAGCGGACTCGAGCGATGCCGACACGTCGGCGAGCTCGGCCAGGTCGGGGATCGGCGCCGCGGTGGCCGTCATGTGGCGCACTCGCTGTCGCCGACTTCCTTCTCGTACGGGCCGGTCTCGTCGAAGTCGACGTAGAACTCGGGGGCTTCCTCGGGCGTCGGGAACTCGTCCAGGTCCTTGACCGCGGTGCCGACCGCGGCTGCACCACCCGAGCGCTCGAGCCACTCGCCGAACGTCTCACCCGCGTCGCGCTCGCCGGCGAACTTGCCGACGATGCGCACGACGGCCTCCGACGCCCGCTTGGCCGGGAGCTTCGCCGCCTTCTCGCCGAATGCGACCTCCATGTGGCCGACCTGCCCGCCGAGCAGCATCTGGTAGCCCGGGGCGGCGCGGCCGTGGGCGCGGCGCTCGATCCCGACGAAGCCGATGTCCGAGATGTGGTGCTGACCGCACGAGTTCGTGCAGCCGGAGATGTTGACGCGCACCCCGCCGACATCCGCGAGGCCGGCGTTCTCGAGCGCTCGGCCGATGTCGTCGGCGAGACCGCGCGACTGGGTGACCGCGAGGTTGCACGTGTCGGCGCCAGGGCACGCCACGACGTCGCGGGCGAGCTCGGCGCCCGGCTCCGCCATCCCGATCGCGCCGAGACGCGCGTGCAGGTCGGCGAGCTGGTCCTCGCGCAGCCCTCGGAGTGCGAAGTTCTGCCGGTTCGTGACGCGCACCTCGAAGCCGAAGTCGCGTTGGATCTCGGCCAGCTGACGGAACTGATCGGACGTGATGTCGCCGAGACGGGCGTACGCGTAGGCGCTGACGGTGCCGTTCGCGCGGCCACGCACGACGTTGGCGTTCTCCCAGCGCTCGTACTGCGTGAGCCCGAGGAAGTTGACGGGTGCCTCGCCGACCTGGGTCACCGGGCCCTTGCCCGCGCCGGCGGGGGCGTCGCCGTGCTCTTGGACGGCATCGGGGATGCCGGCGGGGTAGGAGCTCGCGGCGGGGAGGAACTTGCGCTCCTTGAAGATGCGCTCGCGCAGCTCCTCCATGCCCATCGTGTCGACGAGCCACTTCATGCGCGCCCGCAGCTTGTTGTCGCGGTTGCCGTAGTGGTCGAACACGCGCACGATCGCCTCGAGCGTCGGCATGAGCTGCTCGCGCGGTGTGAACTCCTCGAGCGCCTGGGCGGGGTGCGGGTTGGCGCCGAGCCCGCCGGCGACGAACACCTTGAAACCGGGCTCGAGCGTGCCGTCGGGCTTGGGCCGGTTCACGCCGATGACGCCGACGTCGTTGAACATGGCCTGGCCGCAGTCCGTGACGCAGCCCGAGAAGTTGATCTTGAACTTGCGCGGCAGCCGCTGTGCGTACGGGTTGCGCAGGAAGAAGTCGGTCGTCGCCTTCGCCCACGGGCTGATGTCGAGGACCTCGAACGGGCACGCGCCGGCGAGATGGCAACCCGTCACGTTGCGGACAGTGTCGCCGCACGCCTCGCGGCTCGTCAGGTCGACCGACGCGAGCAGGCGCAGGAGCTCCGGCGTCTGCTCGAGCTGCACGAAGTGCATCTGCACGTTCTGGCGGGTGGTGAGGTGCGCCCAGCCGCGCGAGTACTCGTCGGCCAGATAGCCGAGCATCTCGAGCTGCTCGGGAACGAGCGAACCGTGGGGGACCTTGACCCGCACCATCTGGTTGTGCCCGCCCTGGCGCTGGCCGTAGATGCCCTGGTTCAGGCGAAAGACGCGAAAGACGTCCTCGTCGATCTCGCCGGCGAGATATTGGCGGACGCCTTCCTCGAACTTGACCAGCTCCTCGTCGACGACGGGGTCGAGGGGCCGGGTCGACAGCGTGCTCACGTCGATGGCCATG
>DASYQJ010000287.1:0-3513 GCA_036005605.1 Acidimicrobiia bacterium | reverse complement strand
AGCGAACGACAAGTTCCCGGAGTTCATGGGACTGTTCGAGTACCCGGGCCGGTGATCGACGCCGTTCGGGAGTTCGTGCGACGCGACCTGCGCGCCGCACTGGTTCCTTGGGCTCTGGCCCGTGTGCTCGTGGTGGGATCGCTGGCGCTCACCCGCTTCGGCGTCGACCACATCGAGGGGGCGAAACGGCCCGTGCAGCTCGGCCAGGGCCTCTTCGCGTGGGACGGCGCGTTCTACCGGGACATTGCCGAGCACGGGTACGGGGCCGTGGGGTCGGGCGCCCTGCGGTTCTTCCCGCTGGTTCCGCTCATGGCGCGAGGCCTCGGTGTGGTGTTCGTCGGCAACGACGCCTTCGCGCTCCTCGTCGTGGTCAACGGCTCGGCGCTCCTGTCCGGCGCGCTGCTGTACCGGCTGGCGCGCCGGGAGACGGGTGACGAGCGCACGGCCGTGCGAGCGGCGTGGTTCGCGGCCATCTTCCCGCCGGCGGTGGCGCTCGTCCTCGGCTACGCCGAAGCGACCTTCATGTTGCTGTCGGTGGCGATGTTCCTCGCGCTCCGGCGGAGTCGATTCGCCTGGGCGGCGCCGTTCGGGTTGCTCGCCGGGCTGACCCGCCCAGTGGGCATGCTCCTCGCGATCCCAGCCGCGATCGAGGGGGCGCGGGGTTGGCCGGGAGCGTCGGCGCGCGATCGCGTCGCTCGCGTCGGTGCGGTGCTCGCGGCACCAGTCGGCAGTGGGCTCTACCTGCTGTGGGTGCGCTACGCCTATGGCGACGCCTGGCTCCCGCTCCGGATACAGAACGATCGCGCCCACCGGGGCGGGTTCGTCGACCCCTTTACACGGACGTTCGACGGCATCGGCGACCTCGTCCACGGCGACCGGTTCGGATCGGGGCTGCACGTGGTGTGGGCGGCCGCGTTCGTCGTGCTGATCGTGGTGCTGCTGCGGCGACTCCCGGCGTCGTACGGGACCTACGCGGCGGCGATGCTCGTGGTGAACCTGTCGGCCCGCAACCTCGACTCGCTCGAGCGTTACGCGATGAGCGCCTTCCCGTTCGTGCTGGCGGTCGCGCTGGTCACGGCCCGGCCCGACGTGGAGCGGCCGGTGCTCGCGCTGTCGGCGGCTGGGCTGGTCGGGTACAGCGTCCTCAGCTTCCTCGGGGTCTACGTTCCGTGAGGGCATGGTCGGCGGGTCCTGGGCTGAGCCTCGTACACTGGCGTGCTCGGGTCCCGGATGCGCACACGGCGCCGGCCCATCCTGTCCGCCAGTTCGGAGCCTCTGCATGACGACGGAGTCGACAGAGCAGTCCGCGCCGGCCGCCGACGAGCGGTCGACGCCCAACGTCGTGATCGTCGGGGCGGGTCCCGCCGGTCTGACGGCGGCGTACATGCTGAACAAGCGGGGGGTCACCTCGACGGTGCTCGAGGCCGACACCGTGGTCGGCGGGATCAGCCGCACGGCCGAGCGCGACGGCTGGCGCTTCGACATCGGCGGCCACCGCTTCTTCACCAAGGTGCAGCCGGTCGAGGACCTTTGGTTCGAGATCCTCGGCCCCGACGACTTCCTGCGCCGTCCTCGTCTCAGCCGCATCTACTACCGCGGCAAGTTCTACGACTACCCGATCTCGGCGATGAACGCGCTGCGCAACCTCGGGCCGATCGAAGCCACCCGTTGCGTCGCTTCGTACCTGTGGGTGCGCATTCACCCGCCGAAGGACAAGTCGACGCTCGAAGGGTTCGTCGCCGCGCGGTTCGGTTGGCGCCTGTACCGGCATTTCTTCAAGACGCAGAGCGAGAAGGTGTGGGGCGTCCCGTGCACGGAGATCCAGGCCGACTGGGGCGCCCAGCGGATCAAGAACCTCTCGCTCTTCCGCGCCGTGTGGGAGGCCCTGAAGCCCAAGCGAATCCGCCGCAAGAAGGACAAGTCGAAGCAGGTGACGAGCCTGATCGAGGAGTTCAACTATCCCAAGTACGGGCCGGGGATGATGTGGGAGCGCGCCACGGAGCTCGTCACTGCCCACGGCACCAAGGTCGTCTTCAACTCGACAGTGAGCAAGATCCACCTGCGCGACGGGAAGGCCGTCGCGGTCACGGCCGAGACGGACGGCGTCCCCACTCGGTACGAGTGCTCGCACGTGATCTCTTCGATGCCGATCAGCGCGCTGCTGCGGGCGATGGACCCGCCGGTCCCGCCCGAGGTCCAGGCGGCCGCGGACGGGCTCCGCTACCGGGACTTCATCACGGTCGCTCTCGTCATGCCGGAGGATCGGGGCTTTCCCGACAACTGGATCTACATCAACGACGCCAGCGTCGAAGTCGGTCGGATCCAGAACTTCGGTGTGTGGTCGCCGTACATGGTGAAGGACGGCCGCACCTGTCTGGGCCTCGAGTACTTCGTGAACGAGGGCGACGACATGTGGACGAAGGCCGACTCGGGTCTGATCGAGCAGGGCAAGCGCGAGTTGTGTGAGATCGGCCTGCTGGACGATGCCGCGCGGGTCGAAGCGGGCTACGTCGTGCGCATGCCGAAGGCGTACCCGATGTACGACGGCACCTACAAGGCGAACGTCGAGACCATGCGCAAGTGGCTCGATGCCAACGCGCCGAACGTCTTTCCTGTCGGGCGCAACGGGATGCACAAGTACAACAACCAGGATCACTCGATGTACACGGCGATGCTCTCGGTCGAGAACATCTTCGGGGCCGATCACGATGTCTGGAACGTGAACGTCGAGGCCGAGTACCACGAGGAGAAGGACGAGGGCGGGGAGAAGGCAGGCGCCGCCGTTACCCGGGGCGAAGACGCCTCCACAACCGGCGGGCCCGGTCGCGAAGCCCCCACCAAGTAACGAGCGTCATCTCCTCGGCGGCGACTCCCCAGGTCATCTTCGAATGGCCGCGCACGCGGTCCGTGAACACGATCGGCACCTCGGCGATGCGACCGCCCCACCGAGACACGCGGTAAGCCGTCTCGATCTGGAAGCCGTACCCCTTCGCGCGCGTCGTTGCGTAGTCGATGGCCTTCAGGGTGTCGGCACGATACGCGCGATAACCGGCGGTGCCGTCCTTGACGCCGGTCCGCAGCACCCAGGCCGCGTACAGGTTGCCGTAGCGCGACAGCGCCCGCCGGCGCCACGGCCAATGTGGGATCTCGCCCCCCGGCACGTACCGCGAGCCGATCGCGAGGTCGGCCCCGGACTCGATCTCGCCCAACAGCTTCGGCAGTACGGCCGGGTCGTGGGAGAGGTCGGCGTCGATCTGGACCAGCGCCTCGTAGCCCTTGTCGAGCCCGATCGCGAACCCGGCGCGGTACGCGCTGCCGAGGCCCTGCTTCGCCGGCCGGCGCAGCACGTCGATGCCGCCCAGCTCGCCGGCCGTGGCTTCAGCGATGTCGGCGGTGCCGTCGGGGCTGTTGTCGTCGACGACGAGAATGTCAGCGCTCGGAAGCGCGGCGCGTGCGCGCCGGAGGAACTCGTCGATGTTCTCAGCTTCGACGTAGGTCGGGGTGATGACGAGC
>DASYQJ010000286.1:0-1780 GCA_036005605.1 Acidimicrobiia bacterium | reverse complement strand
CAGGAGACGGCGTCGACGAGCCAGCCGCCGAGGAACGGACCGATCGAGGTGGCGACGCCGGTGAGGCCCGACCACGCGCCGATCGCGGAGCCGTGGTCCTCGGAACGAAAGCTGGCCGTGATGAGCGCGAGGCTCCCCGGCACGAGCAGTGCCCCGCCCGCGCCCTGCAGCGCCCGCGCCGCGATCAGCGCGCCGATGCTCGGCGCAAGACCGCACAGCACGGACGCGGCCGTGAACCAGACGAGTCCGATGACGAACATGCGCCGGCGGCCGTACTCGTCGCCGAGCGCACCGCCCAACAGGAGCAGCGCGCTGAGCGTCAGCAGGTAGCCGTCGAGCGTCCACTGCAGACCCGAGAGCCCGCCGCCCAGGTCGTCGCCGATGTGGGGGAGCGCCACGTTGACGACCGTCGAGTCGAGGAACGCGATGCCCGAGCCGAGGATGGCGGCGAGGATCACCCACCGCCCACGCGGCGTGCCGAACTCGACGAGCCGGGGGGCAGCGGGCGGGCCGGCCGCCTGCGTCACGACGCGGCGCCTCGATCGAGGTCGAGCGACAGCGAGTTGATGCAGTAGCGCTGGCCGGTCGGGCCCGGTCCGTCGTCGAACACGTGACCGAGGTGGCCACTGCAGCGGCGGCAGACGACCTCGGTGCGCACCATGCCGTGGCTGTTGTCACGGCGCAGCTCGACCGCGTCGGCGACTGCCGGCTCCGAGAAGCTCGGCCAGCCCGTGCCCGACTCGAACTTGGTGTCGGAGGTGAACAGCTCGGCGCCGCACGCCGCACAGCGGTACACGCCGTCGTCGTGACAGTCCCAGTACTCACCCGTGAACGCGGGCTCGGTGCCGGCATGCCGGAGCACCTGGTACTGCGCCGGCGTCAACTCCTTCTGCCACTCCTCGTCGGTCTTGGTCACTTCGGGGCTCATCGCTCTCCTCTCCGGGTCGATGCTCACCCGCAAACGGGAGCTACCCAGGCGTTGTTCCCCGGCGACATCGTTGATAATGCCGTCGCGCCCGCTACTGCTGATAGCCCTCGACGGTCGACTCGTTGCGAGCATGCGCCTCCGACGGGTCCTCGCCGTACTGCCGCCGGGCGCGACGCTGCCGCAGCAGGTCCCAGCACTGGTCGAGTCGCACTTGCAGGTCCTCGAGCCGGCGGTGCTCGTCCTCGGTCAGGGCGCTCCCGGTGGCGCGATGCCGCTCGTAGAGCTCGTGCTCCTCGTCGGCGAGCTGCTGAATGTTGGTAAGCACGTCGTCGTCTGCCATCGCGACCTCTCTCTCAGACGGGCTTGTGCGCCCAGACCTCGATCTCGACCCGCGCTCCTGCGGGCAGGGCCGCAACCTGCAACGTGCTGCGTGCCGGCCGATGTTCCCCCACGGCTGCACCGTACGCCTCGTTGACGGCGGGGAAGTCGGCGATGTCGGTGAGGAAGATGCTCACCTTGGCGACGTCGCCCCAGCTCGCGTCGCAGTCGGTCAGCACGGTCGTGATGTTCGCCAGCGCTTGGCGCGCCTCGCCTCCGGTCCCGCCGTCGGCGAGACGACCGGCCGCCGGGTCGAGCCCGACCTGACCTGCCAGCACCAGCCAGTCACCGGCGCGCACGGCCGGCGAGTAGGGCCCGGCGACGGGCGGGGCGTTCGGGGTGGCGACAGGCTCGGCGGGCATGGTCGTTGCCTAGTCGACCTCGCACGACCGGTTCCACCCTCGGATCACACGGGTCTCCCGCTCGTAGCCGAGGATGCTGAGCGACGCGGTGCCGAGCGAGAGCAGCCGCCCG
>DASYQJ010000285.1:0-5063 GCA_036005605.1 Acidimicrobiia bacterium | reverse complement strand
GCCCGTCCCGTTGGTCGTGCGATCGACGCTCGTGTCGTGCATCACGACGACCTGGTCGTCCTTCGTGACGCCGACGTCGAGCTCGAGCATGTCGGCGCCGGCGCGGAGCGCCTTCCGGAACGCGTACAGCGTGTTGGAGGGAAACTCGTCTTCCCCTCCCTGGTGCGCGATGTTGAGCACCCGCCGCTTCAGCCAGGGGTTCGCTGGCCCGGCGGCGGACGCGGGCGCCGCGTCGAGCCCAATCAGCGCGACGATGGCAAGCAGGATCATGAGGCGGCGCATCTCGGCACGGATGGTAGAGCCGCTTCGTCGATGGGAAGACGCGGCGCATCGGTCCCGGCCTACAAGTCTGGTCGCGCTGCGTGGTCGATCTGCAGCAGCTCGACGGGCGCGCCATTGACTTCGACGAACGCGACCATCACACCGAGACTGGGGCTGTTGGGTTCGATGATGACGCGCTGGTCTTGGAGTGCGCCCGCTAGGTCGTCGACCTCGAACGCGACATGCGGGACGGTCTTGACGAGATCCGGGTACGGCGCGTCGTCCCAATAGCGTTGCCACTGGATCCCGAACGGGTTGTTCTTGTGATCGCTGACGGTCATCTGCAGATGCGGGAGCTCGATCTCGCCGTCGAAGCGATCGGTGGTCGGGATGCCGATGTGGTCGAACTTCATCGGTTTCAGACCTTAACGACGGTTACCGTCGAGCTTCCATGAAGTTCCTCGTCGACACGACACCGTTGCGGGTGTCACGCGACTTCCGTCGGTTGTGGATCGGGCAGGCGGTGTCGGTGTTCGGCACCACGGTCACGACCGCGGCGCTGCCCTTCCAGGTGTTCGAGCAGACCGGTTCGTCGTTGGCCGTCGGGCTCCTCGGCGCGGCGGAGTTGGGGCCGCTGCTCGTGTGCGCAGTCGTGGGCGGCAGCTTCGCCGACCGCGTCGACAAGCGCCGCCTGCTCCTCGGCGTCACCGCCGTCTCCCTGCTCTGCTCGGCGACGCTGGCCGTCAACGCGAGCCTGGATCAGCCTCAGCTGTGGCTGCTGTACGTCGTCGGTGCGGTGGCCAGCGGCGTGGTGGCCATCAGCTTCGCGACCATGCGCTCCCTCCTGCCCCTCCTGCTCGAACAGGACCTGCGACCAGCGGGGTTTGCGCTGCAATCCACCTATACGACGTTGGGCTGGATGGCCGGACCCGCCGTCGCGGGCGTGCTCATCGGCAGTTTCGGACTCACGAGCGCCTACGGGACCGACGTCGCCACCTTCGTCGTCGCGTTCGTCGCGTTCGTGGGCATCGCGCCGTCGCCGCCGATCTCGACCGCCGTGGGAACAGCGCGGGAATCGCTGGTGATGGGCCTGCGATTCGTCGGCGGCCACCGCGTGATCCTGAGCGTGTTCGCCATCGACCTCGTCGCGATGGTGTTCGGGATGCCGCGGGCCTTGTTCCCCGCCCTCGCCGACCGGCTGGGAGGCGGGCCCGTTCTCTATGGGTTGCTGCTGTCGTCCGTCGCCGCGGGAGGTTTCCTCGCATCGCTCGGAAGCGGGTGGACGACGCGCGTGCGCCGCCAGGGCCGGGCGCTGCTGATCGCCGTCGCGGTCTGGGGAGCATGCATCTCCGCCGCGGGGCTGACACGCGAGCCCGTCATCGTCCTGGCGATGTTCGTGTGCGCAGGGGCCGCCGACATGGTCTCGGCCGTCTTCCGTTCCACGATCGCTGCCAATCTCACACCCGACGACATGCGGGGTCGGGTCAGCGGCGTCGAGTTCGCGGTGTATGCGGGCGGCCCCGTCCTCGGCGACGTCGAATCCGGCGTCGTCGGCGGTCTCGCCGGTCTGCCGTTCGCCATCGTCTCCGGCGGCGTCGCGTGCGTCGTCGCCGCCGGACTCTTCGCCGCCCGGGTCCGAGGCCTCGCCTCCTACCGGACGACGCCGAAGGCTGCCGCCGATATTTCGACCGCCTCCCCGTCCTGATCCTCACGAGGCCCTCGGACTGACCTGACTCCAATTCGGGTACCGGAGGGAGCAAGCTATACGGGGGGCGGAGACCGAACGAAGGAGGAGCCCCCGGCAGATGCCGAAGCCGGCTCAGATTTTCATCAGGCTCGCGGCCATCGTCGTGGTCAGCGGCCTCGCCCTCGGTGTCTGCCTGGCTGCGCTCGTCCCCGGCGTGCGCCAGATCGCGCTCGCACACCACTACACGGGCAGCGTGAAGAGCCTCGGCGAGCTCTCGCAGCCGACGCTCGTATACGACGCCAACGGGACCCAGATCGGCAAGCTGGGCGTGCAGGACCGGGAGCCGGTCGAGCTCGCCGAGGTGCCCCAGATCCTGATCAACGCCGTGATCGCCACCGAGGACAAGACGTTCTGGAAGAACCCGGGCATCGACGTGAGCGGCGTGTCTCGTGCCTTCCTCGAGAACCTGACCGAGGGGAAGATCAGTCAGGGCGGTTCGACGATCACGCAGCAGCTCGTCAAGAACAGGATCCTCGGCAACAAGCGCGACCTGCAACGGAAAGCGAAGGAGCTGATCCTCGCTTATCGCCTGAACGACAAGTACTCGAAGCGCGAGATCCTCAAGCAGTACCTCAACACGGTTTACTTCGGGCAGGGCTCGTACGGCGTGAAGGCGGCGACGCGGCGGTTCTTCCGCACGCTCGACCCCGCGGCGCCGCTCGGCGTGCGGGGCAAGGAGCTCAACGAGCTCACCGTCGGCGAGGCGGCGTTGCTCGCCGGCGTGATCCGCAATCCCGAGGGCGACAACCCCTTCGTCCATCCCGAGCGCACGATCGAACGGCGCGCCGAGGTGCTGAAGGGCATGGTCTCGCAGCACTACATCACTCAGGCGCAGGCCGATGAGGCCAACCAGGAGCAGATGCCCACCGTGAAGCCCTCGTCGGAGCTGCGGCCCGACAACGCCTGGGCCGAGAAGGCGCAGGAGGTTCTCCTGAGCGACCCGCGGCTCGGCGCGACGCCCCAGGAGCGTCGCGACAAGGTGCTGCAGGGCGGGCTGAAGGTGTACACGACCAAGGACCCGAGCCTTCAGCAGATGGCCGACGTCGCGGTGGCGAACGGGCTCCAGGCCGCCAAGCCGGGGTTCGGCGCTGCGCTCGTCGCGATGGATCCGAAGACCGGCTACGTGCGGGCGATGACCGACAGCCGACCGTACGGCGCAGCCGAGTTCAACCTCGCCACCGACGGCGCCGGACGCCAGGTGGGGTCGAGCTTCAAGGTCACGACGCTGGCGACGATCCTCCAGAACGGCTACTCGCGTAACGACCAGATCAACGGCAACGCACCGTGCAGCGTCGCCGGATTCGACGGGGCCACGAACAACGCCGGCGGCGAGGGCGAGGGCGGCATCATGAGTGTGGACGACGCCACGGCCGAGTCCGTGAACTGCGCGTTCGTGCGCCTGTCGACGAGCGTGGGTCTCGACAAGGTGATCGACATGGCCCAGAAGCTCGGCATGCGACCGAACGTCGCGGGACGTCAGCCGGTGAACGACTGGGACGTGCTCACGTTCACCCTCGGCGTCATCTCGATCACGCCCCTCGAGATGGCGAACATCGCGGCGACGATCGCAGACGGCGGAATCCACCACGACCCGATCTTCGTTTCCAAGGTCGTCGGCCCGGACGGCAAGGTCGTGTTCGACGAGACGGGCCGGCCCGGCACCCGGGTGCTGGACCCCGACGTCGCCGCCTGCGAGGTGAGCATCCTCCACGGTCCCATCGACAGCCCCCGTGGCACCGCCAGCGGCAAGGGAATCCCGGGCCACGACGCGTTCGGCAAGACGGGCACGAACGACAACAAGATCAGTTCCGCATTCCTCGGAGGGACCCCCGACCTCGTGTCGTTCGTCTGGCACGGCGTTCCGGAGCAGGACGTGCCCGGCGCCGGCTTCGGGGCCCAGATCCCGAACACGATCTGGCGCAACTTCATGATCCCGGCGACGCAGGGCGGACCCGACGACGCGTTCCCCGTGCCGGGACCCGCGTGCGACGCGCCGGGCAAGGTCATCGACCCGGTACTCGGCCGCACTACCGACATCCCCAAGCCGACGACGCCCCCGCCCACGGAGGCGACGCCGAGCCCGCCGGAGCCGGAGCCCGCGCCCGCTCCGGCGCCTGCGCCGGGACCGGCGCAAGCTCCGGCCACGGTGCCGGCACCCGCCGCCGACAACCCAGCCGCCGGAGCCGGGCCCGGTGGTGGCGGAGGCGGCGGCTAGGCCAACGAGGGATGTCGGTTACTGGCCGGGGAGCTTCGGGATCGTGACGCCGCTGGGCAGGTTCTCCGCCAGGCAGTTGGTCACGATGTAGTTGGCGTACTTGGTCGAGGCCTGGGCGAAGTCCTGGGCCTTGTCCTGGATCGCCTGGGTGTCGTTGTTGGCGATCGACTTGTAGTAGCTCGCCAGCGTCTTGAGCGTCGCCTTGATGTCGCCCTTCGCCTGCTTGGCGGCCTTGCTCAGTGCCTTGCTGTACTTCTTGGCGTTCTCCCGTCCGCCGGTGCCGGACGGATCGGACGACGGCTCGATCGTGATACCGGTCAAGAGCTTGCACACCTTGCTCTTGCTCGGCGCCGGCGCGGCAGCGCCTGCGGGCGCGGTGGCCAACGCGAGTCCCGTGGCCGAGAGTGCGGCGACACACAGGACGACGATGAACTTGCGCATCTTGTGGGGCTCCCTGCTCGAGGACGTCCAGAGGATGACGGCGCGGGCGGCGCTCAGCCTGAGTAGCGACTACTCATTTCCGCGACTTTGGTGCCCGGGGAGGGATTCGAACCCCCACGCTCCCGAAGGAGCAGAGCATTTTAAGTGCCCCGCGTATCGCCAATTTCGCCACCCGGGCGCGAGTAAGAACGCTACGCCGCTTCGGGCTGATCGACGTCGGGCTCGACGGCAGCGGCGAGGGGCGGACGCAACCGTGCGGCGGCCGACTCGTCGAGCCGGTTGACGGCGATCACGCCGTCGACCATGTCGGCGGTCACGTCGGTGAAGGGTCGGCCCTTGAGTCGCACCGCGACCACCGCGCCACCGGGGTAGCGACGGATCGTCCTGAGCGCCCCGGCT
>DASYQJ010000284.1:0-2220 GCA_036005605.1 Acidimicrobiia bacterium | reverse complement strand
GACCGCCGTATGGGCGCCAACCCGCACGCCAACGGCGGCGTGCTGCTTCAGCCGCTCGACCTTCCCGACTTCACCGAGTACGCGATCCCGGTCGGCACGCCGGGGGCGGAGCTCCACGAGTCGACGCGCCGGCTGGGCGAGTTCCTGCGCGACGTGTTCACCCGGAGCGCGAAGGACGCCAACTTCCGGCTCGTGTGCCCCGACGAGACGAACTCGAACCGGCTCGGCGCCGTGTTCGACGTCGAGAACCGCGTGCTGCTCGAGCCCATCCTCGACATCGACGACCACGTCGCGCCGGACGGACGCGTGATGGAGATCCTCAGCGAGCACAACTGCCAGGGCTGGCTCGAGGGTTACCTCCTCACGGGGCGGCACGGGCTGTTTGCCTCGTACGAGGCTTTCGCGATGGTCTCGGCCTCGATGACCGTGCAGCACGCCAAATGGCTCGAGGCGGCGCGGGACCTCACGTGGCGTGCGCCGGTCGCATCGCTGAACGTGCTGCTCACCTCGACGTGTTGGCGGAACGACCACAACGGGTTCAGCCACCAGGGCCCCGGGCTCATCGACACCGTCCTCAGCAAGAAGGGGACGGTGTCTCGCATCTACCTACCGCCCGACGCCAACAGCCTGCTCGCTATCGCCGATCACTGCCTCCGCAGCCGCGACTACGTGAACCTCATCGTGATCGACAAGCAGCCTCAGTTGCAGTGGCTCGACATGGACGCCGCCCGCCAGCACGCCGCACACGGCGCATCGGTGTGGGACTGGGCCGGGAACGAGCACCGGAAGGAGCCCGAAGTGGTGCTCGCGTCGGCCGGCGACATCGTCACGATGGAGACGATCGCCGCCGCCCAGCTCCTGCGCCGCCACTGCCCCGAGTTCGAGTTCCGCGTGGTGAACGTCGTCGACCTCATGGCGCTGTTCCCCGAAGCCCGTCACCCGCACGGGATGGGCGAGGGCGAGTTCGTGGACGCGTTCACCGCCGACACGGACGTCGTGTTCGCCTTCCACGGGTACCAGAGCGCCGTCCACCATCTGATCCACGGACGCCCCAACCCGCACCGCTTCCACGTACGCGGCTACCAGGAGGAGGGCACCACGACCACGCCCTTCGACATGGTGGTGCGCAACGAGATCAGCCGGTACCACCTCTGCATCGAGGCGATGCATCGTTCGAGGCATGTCCCCGTCGGCGCCGAGACGCTCGTCGAGCACTGCAAGGGCATGCTGCGAAAGCACGAGGGCTACGTGGTCGAGCACTTCGAGGACATGCCGGAAGTGCGCGACTGGCGTTGGAGCCCGTGAGCCCGAGCGGGTCGCTCGTCGTCCTCTGTGTGAACAGCGGCTCGTCGTCGCTGAAGACGGCGCTGTTCGAGATCGCCGGCACGGCCGAGCGGGCGTTGGCCCGGGCCGCGCATCCGGTGGAGTCGGGTGACTACACGGCCGCGCTCGACGCCGCCCTCGCGTCGTTCGACGAACAGAAGCTGCCGTTGCCGGGTGCCGCCGGCCATCGCGTCGTGCACGGCGGTCCCCGCCACGCGGACCCCGCGCTCGTCGACGACGACGTGCTCAGCGACCTCCGCGCGCTGATCCCGTTCGCGCCGTTGCATTTGCCGGCGGCGATCGCCGGTATCGAGGCGATCCGCGCCCGGTGGGACATCCCGCAGGTGGCGTGCTTCGACACCGCGTTCCATCGCCACATGCCCGAGCTCGCGCAGCGCCTGCCGTTGCCCAACTCGCTGTGGGACGTGGGCGTTCGGCGATACGGCTTCCACGGCTTGTCGTACGAGTACATCGTCGGCGCGCTCGGCGCGGCGCAGCTCGGCCGGGCCGTGATCGCGCACCTCGGCAACGGGGCAAGCATGGTTGCCGTCCAAGACGGGCAATCGGTCGACACGACGATGGGGTTCACGCCCGCGGGCGGCTTGGTCATGAGCACCCGCAGCGGCGACCTCGACCCGGGCGTCCCCGTGTACCTGCTGCGGGAGCAGGGCTACGACGCCGACCGCCTCGAGCAGCTCGTCGACCGGGAGTCGGGACTTGTCGCGCTGTCGGGCGACACGTCGGACATGCACGCGCTGCTCGAGCGGCGGGAGCAGGACCGGCGCGCCGCGCTCGCCGTCGACGCCTTCTGCTACCAGGCCCGCAAGCACGTCGGCGCGCTGGCGACGGTGCTCGGCGGGCTCGACACGCTCGTGTTCACCGGCGGCATCGGCGAGA
>DASYQJ010000283.1:0-4554 GCA_036005605.1 Acidimicrobiia bacterium | reverse complement strand
GCGGAGGCCGCCCCGGTAGCTTGACCGCGTGAGCCGACCGTGGCTGTCCTCCGTCGTCGGGAACGACATGGCGGTCGACCTCGGCACCGCCAACACCGTGGTGTACGTGCGCGGCAAGGGGGTCGTGCTCGACGAGCCGTCGGTCGTCGCGGTCAACACCAAGGACAGCCGGCCCCTGGCGGTCGGGACGGAGGCAAAGCGGATGGTCGGGCGCACACCCGCCCACATCCAGGCCATCAGGCCGTTGAAGGACGGCGTGATCGCCGACTTCGACATCTGCGAGAAGATGCTCCGCTACTTCATCGAGCGGGTGCACCACCGGCGATGGGCGAAGCCGCGCATGGTGATCTGCGTCCCGTCGGGCATCACCGGCGTCGAGCAGCGCGCAGTGCAGGAGGCGGCCGAATACGCCGGCGCCCGCAAGCCGGCCTACATCGTCGAGGAGCCGATGGCCGCCGCCATCGGCGCCGGCCTGCCCGTGCACGAGCCCAGCGGCAACATGGTCGTCGACATCGGCGGCGGCACCACCGAGGTTGCGGTCATCTCGCTCGGCGGGATCGTGGCCAGCGAGTCGATTCGCGTCGCGGGGGACGAGATCGACGAAGCGCTGATGAGCTTCTGCAAGAAGGAGTACTCGCTGGCGCTCGGCGAGCGCACGGCCGAGGACATCAAGACCCAGCTCGCGAGTGCGTGGCCGCTCAAGGAGGAGCTCTACGCGGAGGTCCGCGGACGCGACCTCGTCACCGGGCTGCCGAAGACGATCGTCGTGTCCACGGCTGAGTTGCGGGAGGCCATCGAAGAGCCTGTGCAAGCCATCTGCGACGCAATCAAGTACACGCTCGATCGGACGCCGCCCGAGCTCGCCGCCGACATGATGGAGAAGGGCATCGTCATCACCGGAGGCGGCTCGCTGCTGCACGGGCTCGACGTCCGGCTGGCGGTGGAGACCGGGATGCCCGTACGGCGGGCGAAGAATCCGCTGTACACGGTCGTGCTCGGATCGGGGCAGTGCCTCGAGGAGTTCGACGTGCTCAAGGCAGTTCTGGTCGCGACGCGACACCACTGAGCGAAAGGGGAGCGAGCGGGCCAGTGATCGTGTACCAGCGTGCGAACCGACGGCGCACGATCCTCGCGCTGATCGTCCTCACGGCGGTGACCCTGATCACGCTCGACGTCCGCGGCGCGGGACCGATCTCGGCCGTGCGCGGCGGCGCGCACGACGTCGTCAACCCGATTGCGGGCGCGTCCGACGCGGTCTTCTCACCGGTGGGCGATTGGATAGACGGCGTCACGAGCGCCACCGCGCTGAAGGACGAGAACGCGCGGCTCCGCCGCCGGCTCGACTCGATCCGTGGCCAGCAGGCGAGCGCGCGGGCCGCGACCGAGGAGAACAAGGAGCTCAAGAAGCTGCTGGACCTGCCGTTCGTGGTGGACGCCGACTCGATCACGGCCCCGGTCGTCGACGGTGCGCCGAGCAACTTCGAGTTCACGGTCCAGATCGGGAAGGGCGAGAGCGACGGTATAGGAGTGGACATGCCGGTCGTGACGGGCGCGGGACTGGTCGGGCGCGTGCTCGAGGTCTCTCGCGACCGCGCGACGGTGCTCCTCATCACGGACCCCGCGTCGGGTGTCGGGGTCAAGATCGAGAGGAGCGGAACGACCGGCGTGGTGAAGGGGCGAGGCGACAGCAACACGGTGCGGGCCGACTTCGTCGATCCCAATGCCGCAGTGACCAAGGGCGAGATCGTCTACACCTCGGGTCAGCAGAACAGCCCGTTCCCGTCCGCAATACCCGTCGGCACCGTGAGCAAAGTCACCAAGACCAGCGGTGACCTCCAACAGGACATCCTCGTCAAGCCGTTGGTCGACGTCTCGCACCTCGACTACGTGAAGGTGTTGCGGCCATCGTCCGGCCGATGATGCGACGTACGAAGGGTCGACGGTGACCTGGCTGCCGCGCCTCCGCCTTGCACTGTTGATCCTCGCGGTCGTCGTGCTCCAGACCACCGTCTTCTCCGCCGGGCTGCGTGTCTTCGGCGTCATGCCCGACCTCGGCCTCGTCCTGACGGTGGCAGTGGCGTACTACGTCGGTCCGCATCGGGGTGCGGTGTTCGGTTTCGTCAGCGGCCTCGCCGTCGATCTGTTCCTGAGCACGCCGCTCGGCTTGTCGGCGCTGTCGTTCGCGGTCGTGGGCTATGCCGTCGGCGTCGTGCAAGGCGGTCTCGTGCCCCCGTCGCGATGGGTCGCGCCCATCATGGGCGCACTCGGCGGGCTCGCCGGCGGCGTGTTGTTCGTGGGGATCGGTGCGATCGCGGGAGAGGACCAGCTGCTTGCGCTCAGCAGTATGCGGATCATCCTCATCGCCGGCGTGTACGACGCGCTGGTCGCGTTCGCCGTGTTCCCGATCGCGCGGTGGGCGACCCGGGCGCCGCCGGGCGAGGTCCAGGGCTTGCCGGAGCATCGCCGGTCCGGCGGGAGTCGCATGCCACGATGGGGACCCGATCGTTCGATCTCCTCGGGGCGAAGCGCGGAGTAACTGTGGTCGAGGGCAGCCGGGCCCGACTCACCGTCATCGGTGTCATTGTCATGTTCCTCTTCAGCGCGCTCTTCGCGCGGCTGTGGTTCCTCCAGGTGGCCTCGGACAACAACTACGCCGCCGCCGCCACCAGCAACCGCATGCGGGTCGTCTACGAGCCCGCGCTGCGGGGGAGGATCGTCGACCGCAACGGCAAGCCGATCGTCGACAACGAGCCCGTCGACGTGATCACCTTCGACCGGCACAAGGAGATCACGTCGGCCGAGCGCAAGCTCGTCGTCGCGCGGCTCGCGCAGCAGCTCGGTGTCACCGCCGAGGAGATCGAGAAGCGCATCGACGACCCGCGCGCCTCCCCGTTGGCACCGGTGCGCATCGCCATCGGCATCCCGCCGGATGTGCGGACGTACCTCGAGGAGCACGAGGCCTACTTCCCGGGCGTGACGGTCGAGAGGACCGCCGTGCGCGCGTATCCGAACGGGCCCCTTGCCGCCAACCTGATCGGATATGTCTCCGAGATCAATGCCGACGAGCTCAAGGCCCACGACAAGGAGGGTTACCGGGAAGGCGACCTCATCGGCAAGGACGGTGTGGAGCAGACGTTCGAGGGCGTGCTGCGAGGCACACCACGCAAGCTCGAGGTCGAGGTCGACAGCCGGGGTCGGGTCGTCCGCACGATCGAGGAACGGAAGGCCGTGGCCGGCAAGGACGTCAAGCTCACCCTCGACGCCGACATCCAGCGCATGGCCGAGCAGTCGCTCGCCGAGGGGATGGACGGCGCGCGCGGGATCCGGGACCAGAACGAGAAGCAGCGCTTTCAGAACTATCGGGCCGGCGCCGGCGCCGTCGTCGCGCTCGATCCGAACGACGGATCGGTCGTCGCGATGGCGTCGAATCCCACGTACGACCCACGCCAGTTCGCCGCCGGCATCACGCCCGAGGAGTTCCAGCAGCTCAACCGGCCGGAGAGCAACTTCCCGCTCGTGAATCGAGCGGTGCAGGGTCTGTACGCGCCGGGGTCGACGTTCAAGCCCTTTACCGCGCTCGCGGGTCTGCAAACCGGGCAGCTCGACCCGAACGCGGGCTTCTACGACCAGGGGTGCCTCAACATCGGCGCCGAGGAGCGGTGCAACGCCGGGAAGACCCCGCACGGCACCGTGAACCTGCCCGCCGCGCTCACCGTCTCGAGCGACACGTACTTCTACAACGTCGGCCGCAACATGTGGCAGCACTACAACGCGTGGACCAAGGCGCAGAGCAACGGCACGGGCGGCGCCGAGGACGAGATCAGCAAGGGGTACGCGATCCAGAACACCGCCAAGGCGTACGGCTTCGACCGGCCCACCGGCGTCGGACTGCGCGACGAGGCCGGCGGTCGCGTGCCGGACCAGCCCTGGAAGGAGCGGTTCAACCAGAACGAGCCCGACCCGCGTCAGAAGCGCGAGCGGTCGTTGTGGCTGCCGGGCGACAACGTGAACCTCGCGGTCGGCCAGGGCGACCTCCTCGTCACGCCGCTGCAGCTCGCGAGCGGGTACGCCGCGTTCGCGAACGGCGGCACGCTCTTCACGCCGCGGCTTGCGAGTGCCCTGCTCGAGCCGGGCACGGGCCTCGACCAGTCGCAACCGGTGTTCCGCGACCTGCCGCCGCAGCCGGTCGGCCCGACCGGGCTGTCGCCCGAGAATCGCCGGGTGATCATGGAGGGGCTGATCGGCGCGACGACGAGCGGGTCCGGAACCGCGTACACCGCCTTCCGCGGGATCGGCGGCCCCACCGTCGCGGGCAAGACGGGTACCGCCCAGAGCAACGGCAAGCAGGACACGTCGTTGTTCGTCGGCATCTCGCCACCCGACCAACCCCAGTACGTCGTGATGGCGGTGATCGAGGAAGGCGGCTTCGGCGCGTCGGTCGCGGCGCCGGTCGTCGCACGGATCTTCGAGGGCATCAACGGCGGCGCGAACGCCCCCGCCGTGCAGGTGCGACCGGCCGACATCCAGGACTGATGCGCCGATGACGCCACTCCC
>DASYQJ010000282.1:0-5114 GCA_036005605.1 Acidimicrobiia bacterium | reverse complement strand
TCTTGGACTCGAGGAGCCGGACGTCGAGACCGGCCTCTCGGGCTGCGATCGCCGAGACCAGCCCGCCCAACCCGCCTCCGACGATTGTGAGCTGTGTCGCCATCTTCTGACCTCCTCGGTCTGACGTGCCTGAAGAGGGAGGGGAGTGGAACCTTTCGGGGTTCCCGGCTACTCCCTATTGACGTGGAGGCCCGCGTCCGCGCCGCACAACGAGGCGATCCCAGTGCGATGAACGCGCTGATCCGAGACCTCATGCCGTGGATCAGCCGGATCTGCGGCTCGATCGCGCTCGACCGCGGCGACGACGCCGCGCAGGAGACGCTCATCGTCGTGCTGCGTAACCTGCCGACCCTCCGGGAGCCGGCTGCGTTGCGAGCCTGGGTCCGGCGGATCGCGGTCCGCGAGTCAGTGCGCGTCGCGACCCGCGGTCGTGACGTGCCGGTGAGCGACGTCTCAGAGGGCGAGCTCCCCGACGTCGATCTCGACGACCGCATGGACGTGCGCGAGACGCTCGGCGGGCTCCCGCCGCGTCACCGCGCCGTGCTCGTCCTGCGATACCTCGAGGACCTCTCGGAGGAGCAGACGGCTGAGCTCCTCGGAGTGGAGCCAGGCACGGTCAAGTCGCGCGCCCATCGCGCGAAGCATGCATTCGAAGAGAGGTGGAGACGATGAGCGCGATCTCGCCGGAAGCGTGGCCGACGGCGACGCTCGACGGCGTCCGGCGGCTTCAGGTCCTCGCTGCGGTCCTGCCGGGGGTTCACCTCGAAGAGCGAGAGATCGATTTGCCGTTCGAACGGGTCTGGGAGTTCATCAGCGACATCGAACGGAATGTCCCGCGTTTCGACCGTGACGTCGCCAGTGTGCGCGTGACGCGCCGCGAAGGTAACCGCCTGCGCATCGTGACCCGACTACGGCGCGGGCTCGTCGTCCCATTCCGCGTCGAGATGGAAAGCGGATTCATGCTGATGCAGGCACCGGCGCGTTCGTACGTCGTCGGCTCGGCTGCGTCCGCTCTCAACGCGGGTCGCACCCGGTACGCGCACTTGGAAGGCGTGCCGCGCCAGTTGGGTCGGATCGGGAACGCTCGGACTGCCCGGCACGTCGTCGCAGATATCGAGGGGATTGCCCGCCTGCTCGCCGGGGAGTGACCCGCCTGTCAGTGGGTGGCGTCGCTGTATTCGATGAAGTCGTACGGGTAGCCGCGCGGGAACGCGCTCGCCCACGACAGCGCCCGCCAGTGCTCCTCCTCGAGATGCCATCCGACGGCGCCGAGGTTGTCCTCGAGCTGGGTCATGTTGCGGGCGCCGATGATCGGCGAAGTCACTCCGGGCCGGTGCACGACCCAGTTCAGCGCCACTTGCGACGGTGTCTTGCCCGCCTCGGCGGCGACCTTGGACACGGCTTCGACCGTGCCCCATGCCTTCTCGTGCAGGCGGTACGTGAAGGTGATCGGCTCCTCGGTGTCGCCGCCGCGCGTGCCCTTCGGGAAGTCCTCGCCCTCGCGGTACTTCCCGGTGAGCACACCCCCCGCGAGCGGGCTCCACGGGAGCACGGCGAGACCCTCCTCGCGACAGAGCGGGAGCAGCTCTCGTTCGATGTCGCGGGTGATCAGCGAGTACTCGGGCTGGAGCGACACGAACCCGTCCCACCCGTGACGGCTCGCAAGTCCTGACGCCTTCGCCAGCTGCCACGCCGTGTAGTTGCTCGCGCCCGCGTACCGGATCTTCCCCTCGTGCACGAGGTCGTCGAGCGTCGACAACGTCTCCTCGAGTGGCGTGCGAGCGTCCCAGCAGTGGATCTGGTACAGGTCGACCCACTCTGTACCGAGGCGTCGCAACGACGCCTCGATCCCCATGCGGATGTGACGACGTGACGCGCCCGAGTCGTTGACGCCTTCGCTGGTGGGGAACCGGACCTTCGTCGCCAGCACGATGTCGTCGCGCCGGCCGCGCAGCGCACGCCCCGTGATCTCCTCGGACGCGCCCTCGTTGTACACGTCGGCGGTGTCGACGAAGTTGCCGCCGGCATCGAAGAAGCGATCGACGAGAGCGCGGCTCGTCGACTCGTCGGCCTCGTTCCCGAACGTCATCGTGCCGAGACACAGCTCCGAGACCCGGATCCCCGTGCTGCCGAACTGCCGGTACTCCACGTCTGGCCCCCTCCATCGCGTCGAAGACCGAATCTAGGCTGCGGCGGTGGCGGGCACCGACGTGAACGAGCTTCCCGGCCTTGGCGTCCGCCCGGTGCTCGGAGCTGCCCTCCGGGTCTACCGGCACCGGCTCGGGCTCGTCGCCGGGAGCGCGCTCGTCGTGTTCGGGATCAGCGCCGGGATCGACGTGCTCTTCGACGCGGCCGGCGACATGGTGGGCGACTACCCCGGCCTCCTGGCGCCCCTCCTGGTCATCGCGGGGGTCGCCACGTTCGGTACGACGTTCTTCGCAGGCCTGCTCGACCGCATTGTCGGCGAGGAGGAGCGCGGCCATCCGCGCCGGTCGCTTCGCGAGGTGCTGCGCACACTCCCGTACTGGCGTCTCATCGGCGCCGACGTCCTGCTGTCGTTGGGCGCGGTCGTGGCCCTGCTCCTGTTGGTCGTCCCGGGGCTGATCTTCTACACGTTCTTCTCGCTCGTGGGTCCGGCAGTGGTCATGGAGGACCGTGGGGTCTTCGACGGGTTTCGCCGCTCGGTGCGCCTGGTGCGCGGACACTTCTGGCTCACCCTTCTCCTGGTCACACTCCCGATCCTCGTCGAGGAGGATGTCGTCCACGGGATCGTCGCGCTGGCCGGTGACGCGAGCCCGCTCCTCGTGTTCGTCGTGAACGCGCTCGCCGGTGCTGCGATCGGATCGGTCGTCGCGCTCGTCGAGGTGACGCTCGCCGGCCGCCTGGCTATCCGGAAGCCCGATCCCGCGCCCGAGTCAGAGAGTCCGGCCGGGATCACCTAGATGGGGTGATGGCAGGAGGACGGCGAGTCGCGACAATCCCCCAATCCCCGTCGCCCCGACCCGAAAGCGACCGCGATGAGCACAGCCGCCCGTGACGAGTTGCCGCGCACGAACCTGCCGATCCCCGAGCGGGAGCACGTCGGGCTGACCACCTACGACGCCAAGGACCCGGACACGTCGTTCCCGCCCATCGAGCCGCTACTGCCGCCGGCCGGCGCGCCCAACGTCCTCGTTGTCCTGATCGACGACACGGGATTCGGCGCGTCGAGCGCGTTCGGCGGCCCGATCCACACCCCGAACGCGGAGCGGCTTGCCGGCGACGGATTGAAGTTCAACCGTTTCCACACCACTGCGCTGTGCTCACCGACCCGCGCCGCGCTGCTGTCGGGGCGCAACCACCACACAGTGAACATGGGTGGCATCACCGAGATCGCGACGTCGGCGCCGGGCTATACGTCCGTGCGCCCCGAGAACACCGCCCCACTCGCTGAGATCCTGAAGCTGAACGGGTACTCCACGGCTCAGTTCGGGAAATGCCACGAGGTCCCGGTCTGGGAGACGAGCCCGATGGGCCCGTACAAGAACTGGCCGACCGGCAGCGGCTTCGAATACTTCTACGGGTTCATCGGCGGTGAGACGAACCAGTACTTCCCCGCCATCTACGAGGGCACCGTCCCGATCGAGCCGCCGAAGACTCCAGAAGAGGGCTACCACTTCACTGAGGACATGACCGACAAGGCGATCGCGTGGATCCGTCAGCAGCGGTCGCTCATGCCCGACAGGCCGTTCTTCGCGTATTACGCGCCCGGCGCCACGCACGCGCCCCACCAGGTACCCAAGGAGTGGTCCGACAAGTACCGGGGCCGGTTCGACGCCGGATGGGATGCGTTGCGCGAAGAAACCTTCGCCCGCCAGAAGGAGCTCGGCGTCATCCCGGCCGACTCCGAGCTCACCACGCGCCCCGACGAGATTCCCGCGTGGGACGACATGCCCGACGAGCTCAAGCCGGTCATGGCGCGGCAGATGGAGGCGTACGCCGGGTTCCTCGAGCACACCGACCACCACGTCGGACGGCTGCTCGACGCGCTCGAGGACCTCGACGTCCTCGGGGACACGCTCGTCTACTACATCATCGGCGACAATGGCGCGAGCGCCGAAGGAACGATCAACGGCACGTTCAACGAGCTCCTCGTCCTCAATGGTGCGGCGGAGTTCGAGACGGCGGAGATGATGGCGTCGCACATCGACGAGTTCGGGACTCCGCACGCGTACAACCACTACGCGGTGGGCTGGGCGCACGCGATGGACACGCCGTACCAGTGGACGAAGCAGGTTGCCTCGCACTGGGGCGGCACCCGCAACGGCACCATCGTCCACTGGCCCGCGCGCATCCAGGCCAAGGGGGAGGTGCGCCCGCAGTTCCATCATGTGATCGACATCGCGGCGACGGTGCTCGACGTCGCTGGGCTCCCCGAGCCGTCGTTCGTCCACGGGATCCAGCAGAAGCCCCTGCACGGCGTGAGCATGACCTACGCGTTCGACGACGCCGGCGCCGCCGATCGCCGCGAGACGCAGTACTTCGAGATGTTCTGCAACCGCGGCATCTACCACAAGGGCTGGACCGGGGTCACCCGCCACAGCACGCCGTGGGTGATGGGCGCAGTCATGCCGGACTTCGACGACGACGTATGGGAGCTCTACGCCGACACGGACTGGACGCAGGCGCACGACCTCGCCAAAGAACAGCCCGAGAGGCTCGCCCACCTGCAGCGCCTGTGGCTCATCGAGGCGGTGAAGTACCAGGTGCTGCCGCTCGACGACCGCCGCGTCGAGCGCTTCAACTCCGATCTCGCCGGCCGGCCTGCGCTCATCCGCGGCACCTCCCAGCTGCTGTTCGGCGGGATGGGGCGGCTCAGCGAGAACTCCGTCGTCGTCATGAAGAACAAGTCGCACGCGGTGACGGCTCAGATCGTCGTGCCGCCGGAGGGCGCCAGTGGCGTCATCATCGCCCAGGGCGGCGCGTTCGGCGGCTGGAGCCTCTACCTCAAGGACGGAGAGCCGCGGTACGCGTACAACCTCTTCGGGATCCGCCTGTTCTCGATCGAAGGCTCGGGCGCGGTTCCCGCCGGCGAGCACCAGGTGCGGATGGAGTTCGACTACGACGGCGGCGGT
>DASYQJ010000281.1:0-23965 GCA_036005605.1 Acidimicrobiia bacterium | reverse complement strand
GCCGACATCACCTACGGCACCAACAACGAGTTCGGGTTCGACTACCTCCGCGACAACATGGCCCTGTCGAACGAGGAGCAGGTCCAGCGGGGCCACTTCTTCGCCATCGTCGACGAGGTCGACTCGATCCTCGTGGACGAGGCGCGGACACCGCTGATCATCTCGGGCCGGGCGGACGACGCGCAGGAGCTGTACTACCGGTTCGCCCGCGTCGTAAAGGGCCTACAGCGCGAGCGCGACTACGAGGTCGACGAAGCGAAGCGCACCGTCGTGCCGACGGAGGACGGCATCGCACGCGTCGAGCAGGCGCTCGACGTCGAGAACCTCTACGAGCACGTCAATCAGAACTTCGTCCACCAGCTCCAAGCCGCGCTCCGCGCGAAGGAGCTCTTCAAGCGGGACGTCGACTACGTCATCCAGAACGGCGAGGCGAAGATCGTCGACGAGTTCACGGGCCGCATCCTCGAGGGCCGCCGCTGGAGTGAGGGTTTGCACCAGGCGGTCGAGGCCAAGGAAGGCGTGCGCGTCAAGGCGGAGAACCAGACGCTGGCGACGGTCACACTCCAGAACTACTTCCGCATGTACGAGAAGCTCTCCGGCATGACGGGAACGGCGTTGACCGAGGCGGGCGAGTTCGCGCACACGTACGCGCTCGAGGTCGTCGGGATCCCGACGAACGAGCCGATGGTCCGGGACGACAACGCCGACCTCATCTACAAGACCGAGGAAGCGAAGTTCAACGCCGTCGCCGACGACATCGAAGAGCGGCACGAGAACGGGCAGCCCGTGCTCGTGGGCACGATCTCGGTCGAGAAGTCCGAGAAGCTGTCGCGGCTGCTCGAGAAGCGCGGCGTCCCGCATTCGGTGCTGAACGCGAAGCAGCACGAGAAGGAAGCGCTGATCGTCACGCAGGCCGGCCGGCCGCACACCGTGACGGTCGCCACGAACATGGCCGGTCGCGGCGTCGACATCCTGCTCGGCGGCAACCCGGAGGGCCTCGCGCGCCAGGAGCTCCTCGCCGAGGGCTCCACCCCCGACGAGTCGCCCGAGCGCTACGAGGAGCTGGTGTCGAAGTTCCGGGACGAGTGCCGTCCCGCCGGCGACCACGTCCGGGAGCTGGGCGGGCTCTACGTGCTCGGCACCGAGCGCCACGAGAGCCGCCGGATCGACAACCAGCTCCGGGGGCGCGCGGGTCGCCAGGGCGACCCGGGCGAGAGCCGCTTCTACCTCTCGCTCGAGGACGAGCTGATGCGGCTGTTCGCGACCGGGGCCATGAACTGGGTGATGGGGAAGGCCTTCCCCGACGACGTGCCGCTCGAGGCGCGCATGGTGACCAAGGCGATCGAGCGCGCGCAGCGCACGGTCGAGGACCGCAACTTCGAGATCCGCAAGGACGTCCTCAAGTACGACGAGGTGATGAACGAGCAGCGCAAGGTGATCTACAAGCGCCGCCAGCAGATCCTCGACGGCGGCGACCTGCGCGACGAGGCGTTCGAGGCGATCGAAGGCGCCGTCCGCCACGCCGTCGAGACGTGGTGCCCGACCGAGTACCCCGAGGAGTGGGACCTCGAGGAGTTGCACACGCAGATCCAGAGCACGTTCCCGACGAGGATCACGCTCGAACAGCTCGACCTGCCGGATCGGGAGCAGGTCGTGCAGGTGCTGACCGACGACGCGGTGGAGCTCTACGAGCAGAAGGAGCAGACGATCGGGAGCGACGCGCTGCGCGAGATCGAGCGGCGCGTGATGCTGTCGGTGATCGACCAGCACTGGCGCGAGCACCTCTACGAGATGGACTACCTCCGTGAGGGCATCAACTTGCGCGCGATGGGGCAGAAGGATCCGCTGGCCGAGTGGCAGCGAGAAGGCTTCGACATGTTCTCGGCGATGATGGCCGGCGTTCAGGACAACTTCGTCCGCTACGTCTCGCACCTCCAAGTCGTCGCCGAGGACGCCCCGCGCCGTCAGGCAAGCAACGTCCGGTATTCGTCGGCCGAGGGCCCGGTGCAAGGCTCGGAGGCGCTTCAGGCCGCCGCGGCCGGACAACCGCTCGACGAGCCGGTGGGCGACGGAATGGAGGGAGACGGGCTCTCGGGTACGCCGACCGCCACCGCGGTCGCCGAGCGACCCGAGGACGTTGTGCCGCAGCCGGTGCACGTCGAGAAGACGCCGGGTCGCAACGAGCCGTGCTACTGCGGGAGCGGTAAGAAGTTCAAGCACTGCCACGGTCGCTGAACCGCGGCGCCCACACCCGCACCCTTCGCGATGCGCGACTTCACAGAACTGCTGGCCGATCTCCGCCGCCGCGTCGACGACGCCCGCGCTTATCTCCAGATCGACGCGGCGCGGAACCGGTTGGCCGAGCTGGAGCACGAGGCGAGCCGGCCCGACCTGTGGGACGACCAGGACAAGGCGCGCAAGGTCACGACCGAGCTCGCTCGGATACGCGACGACCTCGAGGTCTTCGACGGCCTCGAGGAGCGAATCTCGGAGATCGAGACGCTGTTCCAGCTCGGCCGCGAGGAGGGCGATAGCTCGGTCGAGCCGGAGATCGACGCCGGCGCTACGGCGTTGTCCGACGACCTCGACAAGCTGGAGCTGCGCGCGCTGTTCACCGGCGAGCACGACGAGCGCGATGCCATCTGCGAGGTCCACTCGGGAGCGGGCGGCACCGACGCGCAGGATTGGACCGAGATGTTGTTGCGCATGTACATGCGCTGGGCAGAGCGGCGCGGCTTCGATGTCGAGCTCGACGAGGTCCAAGAGGGCACGGAAGCAGGCATCACGTCGGCGACGTTCATCGTCAAGGGTCGGTACGCGTTCGGGTTGCTGCAGGGCGAGAAGGGCGTGCACCGCCTCATTCGCATCTCTCCATTCGACGCCAACGCGCGGCGCCAGACTGCGTTCGCGTCCTTCGACGCGGTGCCGGCACTCGAGCACACCGAGGAGCCCGAGATCGATCCCAGTGACCTGCGGATCGATACGTACCGGTCGTCGGGTGCGGGTGGCCAGCACGTCAACGTCACAGACTCTGCAGTACGTATCACGCACGTGCCGACGGGCATCGTCGTGTCGGTCCAGAACGAGCGGTCCCAGATCCAGAACCGGGCCAAGGCGATGCAGATCCTCGCCGCGCGTCTCGCCGAACGGCAGCGGCTCGAACGACAGCAGGAGCTCGACTCGCTGTCGGGCGAGAAGAAGGACGTCGCGTTCGGCAGTCAGATCCGCAGTTACACGCTTGCGCCGTACCAGCTCGTGAAGGACGAGCGCACGCGCTACGAGACCGGCAACGTCCAGTCCGTCCTCGACGGTGAGCTCGACCCGTTCGTCGAGGCGTACCTCCAGTGGCGCCGGCAGCGCGACGGCGGCGCACCGTCGCGGTCGGACGAGCCCCACAGGTAGCTGTGATCCGTGGGGTGCCGGTACCCCTGTGGCGCAGACGGGGCTGCTAACCTCCGCCGGAGCGCTCCGCCGCACGCTGCTCAAACCTCTTCCGGTCCACTTCGCTGCTTGGGCGTCGATGATTCGATTCGAAGGTGTCACCAAGACCTATAAGGGCGACGTCGTCGCGTTGCGCGACGTCTCGTTCGACATCAGCAAAGGTGAGTTCGTCTTCGTCGTCGGGCCGTCGGGCTCGGGGAAGTCGACGGCGCTTCGCCTGCTGTTGCGCGAAGAGAACTCGACCTCCGGCCGCATCATCGTCGCCGGCCGTGACATCTCCCGCCTCAGCTCCTGGAAGATCCCGCAACTGCGGCGCAATGTCGGGTGCGTCTTCCAGGACTACAAGCTCCTGCCCAACAAGACCGTCTACGAGAACGTCGCGTTCGCTCAGGAGGTCATCGGGCGGCCCCGGCACGTGATCGACGCCCAAGTCCCGCAGATCCTCGATCTCGTCGGCCTGAGCCGGAAGACCACCCGGTTCCCGACCGAGCTCTCGGGGGGCGAGCAGCAGCGCGTCTCGATCGCGAGAGCGTTCGTGAACCGGCCACTCATCCTGCTCGCCGACGAGCCCACCGGGAACGTCGACCCGGCGACGACCGTCGGGATCATGCGCCTGCTCGACCGCATCAATCGCACCGGGACCACGATCGTGATGGCCACACACGACCAGCGCATCGTCGACGCGATGCGGCGGCGGGTCATCGAGCTGGATCACGGAACCATGGTGCGAGACCAGGCCCGCGGCGTCTACGGCGTCGGGAGCTGATCGGACCCGTGCGGCGACTGGCCTACTTCGCGCGCGAGACGCTGATCTCCCTGCGTCGCAACCTGCTCATGACACTGGCCGGGATCCTGACCGTGACCGTCTCGTTGCTGCTCCTCGGCGGAATCCTCTTGTTCCAGCAGTGGGTCGACCACGGGACCGACAAGTGGAAGCACGGCGTCGAGTTCGAGATCTACATGAAGACCGACGCCACACAGCAACAGATCGCCGCGCTGCGGAGCCAGCTCAACGACGACCGGCAGGTCAAGAGTGCCAACTACATCTCGAAGGAGCAGGCGTACAGCGACTTCAAGCGCATCTTCAAGGACAAGCCCGATCTGGTCAGCTCGGTCGATCCGAGCGCGCTGCCGGCCTCGTTCCGGGTGGCTCCAACCCAGGTGAAGCAGACGACCGCGCTGCGCGACAAGTACAACACCAGACCCGGCGTCGACGAGGCGATCACGGCCGACAAGGCGATCAAGCAGCTCATCGACATCACGAACTTCCTTCGCTACATGTTCATAGCGATCTCGCTGATCCTGATCGCGTCGTCGTTGTTCTTGATCGTGAACACGATCCGTCTCGCCACGTTCGCCCGCCGCCGCGAGATCGAAGTCATGAAGCTGGTCGGCGCTTCGAACTGGTTCGTGCGGATCCCGTTCATGGCCGAGGGCCTGGTGCAGGGAGCGGTGGGCGCGGGACTGGCCGTCAGCGGCGTCTTCGCGCTCCAGTACCTGCTGAGCCAGCTCGACACGACCAAGGGCTTCTTCCAGGGGTTCTTCGTGACCACGGGGAACGCAGGCACGATCAGCATCGGGCTCCTGCTCGGCGGCGCCGTCATCGGTGCGATCGGGGCCGGGGTCGGCCTCCGCCGCTTCCTGAACGTCTGACTGCCGGCACGCCCGGGATCCCCCGGGATTCGTGCGGCACGTCGCAGAATGGGGCATCGCTTCAGACCGGCGAAGTGCCCCTTTTGCGCAACTGCTGTTGCTAGTGTGACTCGTGTTGCGTACGCTGAGACCCCTGAAGTCCCATCGTTTCCTCCTCTGTCTCGTCGCGGGCGCGCTCCTGCTCGGTCTCGTCGCGCCCGGCGTCGCCGGCGGTCAGACGTCTCCTGATCCCAAGACCCGCCGCAACGAGCTCTCGAGCGCGATCGAGGACGCGTCGGCCGAGGAGGTCGCGGCCGTCAACGAGTTGCAGGGGATCACCGCACGGCGTCAGGAGCTCGAGGCGAAGGTCGCGGCGCTCGATCAGCAGATCGCCGACGCGACGCAGAGGATCGAGGTCGCCGAAGCCGAGATCGCCCGTATCCAGGCCCAAGTCGAGACCGTGCAGCGCGACATCGACCGGATCCTGGCCGAGATCGAGGCTTCCAAGGGCAAGTTCAACGCTTCCGCGCTCGCGTTGTACAAGGGCGGCGGCAACGGCACGAGCAACTTCACGCTGCTCTCGACGAACGGCGGCGCCCACGAGCTGATCGCCGGGAGCAAGTACCTCGGGGAGAACTCGCGTCGCTTCGAGCGGGAGCTCCAGCGCCAGGGCAGCCTCAAGGACCAGCTCGACGACGCCCAGAACGATCTCCGCAAGGAGCAGGCGAAGGCGGAGGAAGCCCAACGCGTCGCGGCGGAGGAGCGGGATCAGGTCAGCCAGCTCCGGACCCAGGCCGACGGCGAGCGGGACCAGGTGGCGGCGGCCGAGCAGCAGGAGCAGCAGGTCATCGAGGGCATCCGGGCCCGCAAGGCCGACTTCGAGGCGCAGTACAACGCGGTCCAGGCGCAGATCGCCGCCAGCGTGAGCCGTGGCAACCCGACGCCCGGGAACCACCGGTTCATCTGGCCCGTGAACGGCTCGATCGGCAGCGGCTTCGGCCCCCGCACGCATCCGATCTACGGCGGGTCGCGGATGCACACCGGTGTCGATATCGGCGCATCGCAAGGCACGCCGATCAAGGCGGCCGGCGACGGCGTCGTCAAGATGGCCGGCGTGAACGGTGGCTACGGGAACTGGACCCTCATCGACCACGGCGGCGGGCTCGCGACCGGGTACGGCCACCAGTCACGCATCGCCGTGTCCATCGGCCAGCACGTGAGCACCGGCGAGGTCATCGGCTACGTCGGCTCCACCGGCGCCTCCACCGGCCCGCACCTCCACTGGGAAGTGCGCGTCAACGGCAACCCCGTCGACCCGATGGGCTGGGTCTAACCAACCAACGCCGGAGCGGGCTCGGAGTTACTTGTCGGGCTGGGGCGTGACCCGCAGGTAGGGCTTCAGGGCCTTCCAGCCTTTCGGGAACTTCTGCTTGGCGTCCTCGTCGGAAACGGCGGGGATGATGATCACGTCTTCGCCCTGCTGCCAGTCGACCGGCGTTGACACCTGGTAGCCGGCCGTCAGCTGGACCGAATCGATCACCCGCAGGAGCTCGTCGACGTTCCGACCGGTGCTCTGCGGATACGTGATGATCAGCTTCACCTTCTTGTCCGGACCGATCACGAACACCGACCGGACGGTCACGGTGTCGCTGGCGTTCGGGTGGATCATGTCGTAGAGGTCGGCGACCTTGCGATCCGGGTCGGCGATCATGGGGAAGTTCGGCGCGGTGCCCTGCGTCTCCTCGATGTCCTTGGACCAGCCCTTGTGCGACTCGAGCGGGTCGACGCTGACGCCGATCAGCTTCACGTTGCGCCGGTCGAACTCCGACTTGCGCTTCGCGATGGCTCCGAGCTCGGTCGTGCAGACGGGCGTGAAGTCCTTGGGGTGCGAGAAGAGCAGGCCCCAACTGTCGCCGAGGTAGTCGTGGAAATTCACCGTGCCTTCGGTGGTCTCGGCGGTGAAGTCGGGAGCGGTGTCTCCGAGGCGAAGTGACATGGCTGCCTCTCCTGTGGGCGAGTGCTTGTGCTCGTTCGTCCTCAAGGTACCAGGGGCGGACGGAAAGTCGAGCAAAAAGGTCGGAATATTGGCGGGCGGTCGGGACGGCCCTACCGCGTCGCCGACCGGCGTCCCTCTCGCTCGGCGGCGCGGCCGCGGAAGGGCGCGTAGACCTGGTACTCGCCGTCTCGGAACCGGACGTCGGCGGCGGGGGAGAGGCGTCGCAGGAACGGGAGCGCGCGGCGGTTCTCGCCCAGCACGGTGGCGCGGAACGCCACCAGCCCGCGCCGGTGGCCGACACGTGCCAGGTGGTGCAGCAGCCGGGTCCCCAGGCCGCGGTCCTGCCACTCGTCGTCCACGATCACGGCGACCTCGGCGTCGTCCTCGCCCGGCCGGCCGTCGTAGCGCGCCACCGCGACGATCTCCTGGCCCACTTGCGCGACCAACGCCTCGTGGAGCTCGTGGTCGAGCCCGGCCAGGTGCAGGAGCGCGGCGCGGCGCGGCCGCGGCATCGGTGAGAAGAACCGGTGGTAGATCGACTCGGGGGAGAGCCGGTCGAACATGCGCAGGAGCGGGTACGCGTCGGCGGGCTCGATGCGGCGGATCGTGACAGCCGAGCCGTCGTGGAGGTTGACGACACGGCCGGGGCCGACCGCGGCCTCGGCGTGCGGCTGCTCGACGGCGGCCATCACGCGGCTCCGGCGTCGGCGGTGCGGCCTCCGGACGGCGAGATCAGGCACGTGCTCGTGGCGTGGGCGTACAGCGCGCCTTCACCGTCGACCAGGTGTGCTTCCGCGGTCGCGACACGTCCGCCGAGGTGAACGACCTTCCCCTCGCCGCGGACGCGCCCGGTCGTCACGCGCACTGGCTTGAGGAAGCTCACCTTCAGCTCGAGCGTCGTGTAGCTGACGCCGGCGCGCAGGCGGCTGTGAACGGCGCATCCCATCGCGCTGTCGAGCACGGTCGTGAGGATCCCGCCGTGCACGGTGCCGAGCGGGTTGTAGTGGTACTCGGCCGGCTCGAACGCGAACGTGACGAGCCCTTCGCTGACCTGTTCGACCTCGATGCCGAGGAGACGCGCGACGGGAGGCGCGGGAAGGTCGCCCTCTTCGATCGCGCGCAGCACCTCGATGCCGCCGAGGCCACTGGCTGCCTTCCAGCTTGCGACGGGGTCGTCCCACGTCACGATGCGACTGCGGTCTTCGGTGGTGGTCATCGTTTTGTCCTCCGTTTCCGTTGGCGAGGCGTCGTGCGCAGGCTCTCGACGTGCTCGGTGAGCGACGCGACCGCGCGGTGCTTGTAGGCGGGGTCGTCGAAGAGCTTGGTGATCATCAGCGAACCTTCGAGCGTCGAGGTCACGAGCGTGGCGAGCTCGTACGGATCGACGTCGTCATCGACTTCGCCCCGAGCTTTGGCGTCCTTCACGATCGAGCCGATCAGGCGGTGCCAGGAGTCCATGGCGGCGCGGGCGCGAGCGGCCAGCGGGGGATTCGTGTCGTCCGCCTCGATTGCGGTGTTCATGATCGGGCATCCGCCGGCTACCAGCGGGTGTCCGGACCAGTCGCCGAAGATCTCGATGATGGCCACGAGCCGGTCGAGCCCGACCTTGCCTTCTTGGACGGTGGCGTACCCGTCGACGATGAGCGAGATCGCGTAGTCGAAGGCGTCGACAGCGAGCTCCTCCTTGCTGCCGAAGTGGTTGTAGATCCCGCCCTTCTCGATCCCCGTGGCCTCGACGAGCTCGCTCATCGAGGCGCCCGCGTACCCCCGCTTGTTGAAGACGGGGGCGGCCCGCTCGAGGATCAGGCGGCGGGTGGCCTCGCCCTTGCGGAGGCGGGTGGTCGTGGTCATGGCTCCCTCTCGAAAAACCGACCGTTCGGTCTGATTATGAGGGCTCGGCCGTCCGGAATCAACGTGACCTGGGGCACGGCGGGGCCATGTGCCGGCTTCGGTACCGTGCCCAGCGCGGTGGCGGCTTTGCCGACCGCCGCCGCAGAGCCGGAGCTTGCGACGGCGAAAGGAAAAGCGATGTGCGGACGATTCGTGCAGGCGTCTTCGCCGGAGCTGCTCGTGGAGCGGTTCGGGGTCGACGAGCTGGCGGCACCCCGGCACGAGCCGAGCTACAACGTCGCTCCGCGGGCGACGGTGTACGCCGTCCGCGATCGCGCCGGTGGCGACGGCGGCTTTGCCGACCGTCGCCGGCGCTACCTGTCGGAGCTGCGCTGGGGGCTGATCCCGTCGTGGGCAAAGGACCCGAAGGTCGGCGACCGCATGATCAACGCCCGCGCCGAGTCATTGGCGGACAAGCCCGCCTACAAGCGCGCCTTCCGGCGCCACCGCTGTCTCGTGCCGGCCGAGGGGTTCTACGAGTGGCAGCGGCGCGGGTCGGGGAAGCAGCCGATGTTCATCCACCGCCGGGACGGTGAGCCGATGGCGCTCGCCGGGCTGTGGGCGGCGTGGCGCGACGAGAACGACTCCGATGCCGACTGGCTGCAGTCGTGCGTCATCGTGACCACGAACGCCAACGACACTGTTGCCGCCCTCCACGACCGCATGCCGGTCGTGCTCGAGGAACGCGACTGGGACCGCTGGCTCGATCCGAAGTCGGGTGACGTCGACGCACTGGCGCGACTCCTGGTTCCCGCGGCCGACGACCTCCTCGTCTCGTATCCGGTCGGGACCCGGGTCAACAACGCCGACAATGACGGTCCGGAGCTCGTGGAACGCGTCGAGCTCCAGCCGTCGCTCGGGCTATAGCGTTCGCTGCGTGGAACACGGCGACTACATCGCGGCGCTGCGATGGAACGGCAGCGCGGCCGCCCGGGCGGCGCGCGACATTCCGATGGAGACAGCCGTGCCGTCGTGCCCGGAGTGGGAGATGCGTGACCTCGCCCACCATCTCGGGTCGCACCACCGATGGGTGGCAGGGAACCTCGACCAGCCGCCCGACGGCAAGGCCTTCAAACGGCGCGAGGAACCTCCTGCCGACGATGCGATTCCCGACTGGCTGGAGACCGGCGCCGAGATGCTGGCGACCAAGCTCGCGGCGACGGACCCGGGGAAACCCTGCTGGACGTGGGTGCCCTTCGACCGCAGCGTCGGCTTCTGGGCCCGGCGCACCACCCACGAGACCGCCATGCACCGCTGGGATGCCCAGAACGCGGGCGGGGAGGCAAACGCCGTCGAGCCCGAGCTCGCGGCCGACGGTGTCGACGAGTACCTCGGGATCCTCGGCGCGTTCCGAGGTCGACGCTTCCCCGAGGCCGGGTCCATCCATCTCCACACCACCGACACGCCGGGGGAGTGGCTGGTACGACTCGACGCCGAAGGGATCCACCTCACCCGCGAGCACGCGAAGGGCGACGTCGCCGTGCGCGGCCCCGCGTCGGATGTGCTGCTCGTGCTGATGGGGCGCAAGACCATGGGCGCCACCGACGTGTTCGGCGACGCGCCGCTGTTCGAGCGGTTCCGCAAGCACGCGAGCTTCGGTTAGGGCTCCAGCGCGTTGCGGAGCACGTCGACGACGTGGTCACGTCGCTTGGCGAGCATGGCCGGGCCCAACGGGTCGGCGCCGAGCAACGAAGTGATCAACGGCGCGTCCGAGAGATACGAGAGCACCGCGCCGTAGCCCGTGAGCAGCAGCTGGCGCGCGTCGTAACGCCGCAGCCGGCCCGCGTCCATCTCGCGCTCCAGGAACTCGGTTCCCCGTTCGAACAAGGGCTGCAACATCGTTCCCAGCTCCGCCGACAGCATCGGCCCACCCTCGAGCGCCTCCCAGCGCGCCAGGCGCACGAACTCGGGGTGCTCTTCGAAGAACAAGAACGCGGCTCGCAGCACGCGCTCGACCTGCGGCCACCCGCGCTTCTGGGGGCCGGCGACCGCCTCGTCGACCAGCGCGAACCAGTCGGCGAAGGCGTCGAGCAGAACGGCGCGGTACAGCGCCTCCTTCGAAGGGAAGTGGTGCAGGAGGCTCGGGCGGCGGATCCCGACCTTGTCGGCGATCTCGTTCAGGGTGGTGCCGCTGTAGCCGTGCTCGGCGAACCGGTCGAGAGCGACATCGAGGATGAGGGCCTTCGTGCCCTGGCTGCTCTCCATCGCGACGGTCTCCATGCCGGGCGCGAGGGTACGCCGTGGCCGCCGGCGTGGCGGGGACAGCGGCACGTGACGGACGTCCGGTGGAGCCGCCGCGCTCTCTACCTACTGGTAGGTAGGCTACCATCCGGAGTGAGGGCGGATCTTCAGACCGCGAGGAGCCATCTGTGAACGTGCCCATTGCCGTGCTGGCCGGCCTCGTCGTGACCCAGATCTCGATCGTCGCGACGACCGTGTACCTGCACCGCACGCTTGCCCACCGCGCGCTCACGCTGCGCGGGCCATCGGTGCTCTTCTGTCGTGTGGTGCTGTGGATCACCACCGGCATGCGCCCGCGGGAATGGGTCGCGGTGCATCGCCGCCACCACGCGACGTCGGACACGCCCGCCGACCCCCACAGCCCGCGGGTCCTCGGGTTCTGGCGCGTGCAACTCGCCAACGCCGGGTTGTACCGGCGCGTCGCGCGTGACGAGCTCACAGTCAGGCGCTACGCGCGCGATGTTCCCCAGGATCGGCTCGATCGCTGGTTCTTCAACCACGGCATCCTCGGCCTCGCGATCGGGATCGGGATCCTGTGCGTGACGTTCGGCTGGGCGACCGGATTGCTGGCGGCCGCGGTACACGCCGTGAGCTACGTGATGCTCAGCGGGGCCATCAACGCCATCGGACACACCCGTGGGCGGCGACCGTACGACAACCCGGCCGGGAACTCGCAATGGCTCGCGCTCATCACCGCCGGCGAGGGGCTGCACAACAACCACCATGCCGCTCCCACGTCGGCCCGCTTCGCCCTTGCTCCCGGCGAGATCGACCCCGGCTGGTGGGTGACGCGCGCGCTCATCCGATGCCGGCAGGCGACTGTCCGGCACGACGAGGTGAAGCTCAAGCAGGTCGCTTGACGCCGCGCTTTGCGGCGTTGGGAGCGGCCTCGCGCAACGCCCGGCGCGCCTCGTCGGGACCGGCGAGGAATGCGGGCGCGGGGGTCGTGACGCCGTTCGCGGCGTAGCGCTCGAGGTGCTCGCGGATCTGCGCCGGCGTGCCGTGGACCACGAGCGCGTTGACGAGCTCGTCCGGGATGGCCGCGGTCGCGGCCTCACGGTCACCGGCCTTCCATGCGTCCCACATCGGCTGGAGGGTCTCGCCCCGGCCGAGCCAGGCGTGGAACGCGGCGTACACCGGGACGTTGAGGTAGGCGGCGATGGCGCGCTTGCCGATGAAGCGGACGGCCTCTTCGTTGTCGGTCGGCAGCACGAAGATGCGGGCGACGATCTCCTTGTCCTCGCCGACGTGCGGCACCACGGTCTTGACGTCGTCGGCGGAGAGCCAGTTGATGATGGCGCCGTCGCCTTCACGTCCGGCGAGGCGGAGCATGCCGGGCCGCAACGCGGCGACGAGGATCGGCGGGATCTCGTCGACGCGGATGCCGAGCCGGAAGCCCTTCACCGCGAACGTGTCGTACTCGTGCGTGACCTTCTCGCCGGCGAGCGCGGTACGGAGGAAGCGGATCGTGTCGCGCACGCGGCGGTACGGCTCCTCGAAGGGGATGCCGTTCCAGTTCTCGACGATGACGTTCGACGAGGTGCCAATCCCCAGCGCAAACCGCCCGGGCGCGGCCTGCACCATGCTGGCGACGCTCTCCGCGAGCGTTGCCGCGCCGCGTGTGAAGGCGGGAACGATGGCGGTCCCGAGCCGCAGCGACGGTGTCCACGCGGCAGCCAGCGCGAGCGGTGTGAACGCGTCGGTGCCGCCCGACTCCGCCGACCAGAGGTCCGTGTACCCGAGCGCGGCGATCTCCTCGAACCACTCCCGGTGCGCGTGCAGCGGGACGCCGTCGAACGGCACCGTGATGCCGTAGCGCTGCGGGACGCTCATGTGCTTTCCCCCTCGTCCGGTGCCGTCGCCCCGGCGTCTCGCGCCGCGGCGACATCATCCTCGCCCCAGTTGCGGTGCTCGCGCACGATGGCCGACTGGCTCGCAGTCGCGAGCAATGTGCCGTCCTCGGCCCACAGGTGCACCAGTCCGTGCCCGAAGCCGTGCTCCACGGCGTGGACGCGCACGTCGGCCAGGATCCATTCCGTCGGGTGCCGGGTCACGACCCGCAGCGTGTTGTCGAGGCTGTTGCCGCCGGCGTGCGCGCCGAGCGCCTGTCCGACTCCGAACGGCACAAAGTCGCCCACGATCGCGAGCGCCGCTGCCGACATGTCGAGCGAGGGGAGGTGCACCCAGAGCGACGCCCGCCCGTCGCCGGGTGGGCCGGGGAGGTCGTACATGGAGCGACCGGCGGCAAGCTTGGTCTCGAGGCGGTCCATGATCGTTCCCTCGTGTCGTGGCAGCCGGTCGCGCGGCGGGCTGTCACCCGGCGGCGGCACGTCGGGCCGGATCGCCCACGAGCCCGACAACGCGAAGTCGCGGACACCGAGCGCGCCGTTCACGGTGAAGATCTCCTCTCCGTCGACCCGGGCGACCGCCCGCGCCTGGGAGGAGCGGTGGCCCCGCACGATCTCCGTGATGTCGATGTCCACGACCGACGGCGGTCGCGCGTACGAGAGGTACTGGGCGGTCGCCCACACCAATGGCCGCCCGGTCGTGCGCTCGAGGGCCTCGATGGCGGCGCCGAGGCCGGCTCCCCCGAACAGCGTTCCTCGCCCCGAGCACAGCGCCGGGACGACGGGCATCTGCCAGACGCAGGGGTCGTCGGTGCGCGCGAGCCCGAAGAACCGGAGTGCGTCCACCCCGCAAATCTAGGGGCCGGACGCGCGTGCTACGCCAGATCGACGGCGGCGACCGCCCAGCTGCGGTCGGACGACGGGTCTTCGATCGCAAGGTGCAGTCGCCAGCCGGTTGCGGACCCGCCGCTGTCCCACTCGTACCAACGCAACCGCGTCAACGCGTCTCCGAGCGGCGCGGCGTCGACGGGCCACTCGTCGAGCAGACCGGTGAGCGCCGCGCCCGCCCACCACGCGGCGAAGCGTCCCGCCGCCGCGCCGGGCCGTCGGGCGTGCGCGCCGCCGCTCGCGCCCGCCCACGCGAGCGTGCACAGGGCCGCGGAAGGAGTGAGCTCCGCCATCCGCACTCGATCGCGTCCCAGCGCCGTGATCGCGGCGAGCGCGTCGCCGTGCACCGTGGTCGCCTCGGCTCGCCCTTCCGAGCCTTCGGTCCACGCCCGCACCGCGTCGAGGAGCGCGCGAGTCGCCGGATCGTGGCTCCCGTCCGGCGACCGCGACGGAACCTCGACCGGCGTCAGCGCGGGCGACTGTGGTCCCGGCAGATCCACGCCGTCGGGCCGGTAGTGCGCGAGGAGGTACTCGGGCTCCCAGCCGGCGAGACGGAGGGGCAGGTCGAGCACCGGCGGACCGGGGAGCGTCTCACCCGTGAGGTCCTCGCCCCGCAGCACGCGCTCGTGGGCGGCGAGCACAGCCGCCGGCCCGGGCGGGGCGTGTGGTGCGAGGTCGGCCCACTCGTGCGTCGACGCCGCCACTTCGGGCAGGGGACCCGGCGCGAACCGGCCCGCGCCGTCGACGAGCACCGCGGCGGCCCAGCGTCCCGGTGCCTCGAGCGCGAGGCGGTACTCGGCGTGCGCGGCGACGGGCCACAGCTGGCGCCCGCGCGCCACAGCCTGTTCGCATCGGTCGCGCAGCTCCACGAGGCGGTCCCACTCGCGGGCTCTGCACAGCGCGTCGACGAGCCGGACGAGCTCGTCGAGATCGCCGCGCTCGACGGCGGTGGAGAGCGGCTCGGCCACGGTCCCAGTACAGCAGCGACCACTGCGCGCGAATCCCGTTCCGATTTGGCAGACTGTCGCGGCTTGCGGCAGGGGAGGGTCCCGATGTTCAGGAAGTGGTTGGCGCTGCTCGTCAGCGCGGCGGTGGTGGCCGCGGTCGGCGCGGTCGCTGCGGGCCCGGCAGGGGCGACGGCCCAGCGGCCAACGGCGCCGTACGACAGCATCCTCAAGACGTCGATCCGGGACATCCAAGACTTCTGGTCCGAGCAGCTGCCGGCCGTCTACGGCGCCCGTTATGAGACGCTGCCGCAGAGTCACATCCACGCTTACACGTCGAGGACCGAAATGTCGTCGATCACCGAGTGCGCCGGCGGCGGCGCCACATACAAGGACTTCAAGCACAACGCGTTCCACTGCCCGCTCGACATGACCGTCAACTACGACAACCAGGACCTGTTCCCGGGCCTGTACAAGAAGTTCGGGGCGTTCACGCTCGCCCAGGTGCTCTCGCACGAATGGGGTCACGTGATCCAGACGCAGACCGGGACGGAGTTCCCCGCCACCGTCCTGTCCGAAACCCAGGCCGACTGCTTCGCCGGCGCCTGGGTCGAGCACGTGGACAGCGGCGACAGCAAGCTGCTGAAGCTCGATCCCGGCGACCTCGACAAGGGCCTCGCCGGCATGCTCGAGTTCAGCGACCCCATCGGCGGTGACCCGACGAACAAGGGCGCCCACGGATCGGGATTCGACCGCGTCAACGCGTTCCAGCAAGGCATCGAAGGCGGCGTCGCGCGCTGCGCCCAGTGGACGGAGAACCCGCCGTTGATCGTCGAGCTGCCCTTCACCAGCGCCCTCGACGTCGCGCAGGGCGGGAACCTCCCGTTCCGCGACGTCGTCCCGACCACCAAGCAAGATCTCGATCTGTACTGGGGCCAGTTCACGTTCGGCGGCGAGCCCTACCAGAGCGTGAGCGACGTCGTCTCCTACAACCCCAAGGACAAGGGCTCGCTCCCGAACTGCTCGGGCTTCAAAGCCAGTGACTACAAGGACTCGATCTTCTACTGCCAGGACGAGGACTTCGTCGCCTACGACCGGAATCTCGTCCGCGGCGTCTACGGGGAGTTCGGCGACTTCGCGGTGTCTGTGCTCGTCGGCAACGCGTGGGCCTCTGCGATGCAGGCGCGCCTCGACATCGCCGGCGACAACAAGACGATCGGGCTGCAAGCCGACTGCCTGACCGGCGCGTGGGTCGGCAGCGTGCCCGTCGACCAGGAGGGCACCGTTCAAGCTCGGGGCCAACTCGAGACGCGTGAGGCGTCGTTCTCCCTCTCTCCCGGCGATCTCGACGAGGTCGTGCAGTCGTTTCTCGTTTTCGCGGATCCCGTCGAAGCGAAGAAAGCGTCTCGCGGCACCGCGTTCGAGCGGATGGAGGCCTTCCGGCTCGGGTTCTTCCAGGACGAGCAGGCCTGCCTCGCGCTCACCGGCAGCTGATCGACCGCGTCACACGCCGAGGTCGTCGAGCCGGCGGAGGAACGCGCCCGCCCCTTCGGTCGTCGCGCCGAGCGCTGTGACGCGGTCGGCGAGCTCGCGGTCGGACGTCACGACGCGCAGGCTCGCCGGATCCGAGTCGGCGGCGACGAGCTCGACGATCCGGTCGTCGGCCCCGTCGCGGCCGTGCCGGCGGGCATAGCGAACCTCGACACCGTCGTGCACACCCTCGGCCAGGTCCGCGGGCGGCCGGCCGTCGAGCACCAGTGTGAGCGCGTCCCGCGAACGCGTCGCGGCGTGTTGCAGGCGGGCCAGCAGTCGCCGCGCCGCCGCGTCGCGATCGCGCCACCAACCATCGGGCCGGGATCCGATGACGTTCATCCCGTCGACGACGGTGCGCGCCATCAGTTCTGCGACGGATGCGGGGGAGCGGTGGCGAACATGGCCAGCCGGCCTCCCTGGCGGCGGAGGACCGAGACCCACAGGCGGGCCGGCTCGGCGGTGAACACGTCGTCGGGGGCGGCGTCGACGACGAACCAGCCGCCGTCGTCGAGCTCGCCGTCGAGCTGCCCTTCCGTCCAACCGGCGTACCCGGCGAAGACCCGTAGGTTCTGGACGTCGACGGGGAGCTCGACCGGGGGGCGTCCCAGGTCGACCGTCCCGAGGGAACCGAACAGCGGCGCCCATCCCTCGGTCTGATCCGAGGTGCCGGCGCGGGCGACGCCGATGGCGGCGTCGGGCGACACCGGGCCGCCGACGAACACGACGCCCGGGTCCGACGCCAGCCGGTTCCAGTCCGGCAACGTCTCGCCCACGGCGGTCTCGCTCGGCCGGTTGAGGACCACTCCGAGGGCCCCGTCCTCGCCGTGCTCGAGGACGAGCACGACCGAGCGGAAGAAGTTCGGGTCGTACAGCGTGGGCGTGGCGACGAGAAGACGTCCGCGGGCCGAATCGCTCACCCCTCGATGATGGCCCGCCCGCAGGACACGGGTTGACGCCAGATAGTTAACGTAGTAGTAAATAGTTATCCAGATAGCTAAGGGCGGTCGAAGCCTCGAAGGAGGACCGATGCGGACCAGCAAGGAAGCGGTGAGGCCGGCGTTCGACCTCGCGACCACGTACGTGCAGCTCGACGACGGCCCGCAGGCGTTCGCCGTGGAGGTCGACGACGAGTTCTGGCAGACGATCGACCGCCGGCCCGAGCTGCAGGGCGGGCGACTCGTGGGCACCTACCACAACGCCCAGGACTGGGACATCTGGGAGATGCACCCCGCCGGCGACGAGGTCGTGTGCCTGCTGTCGGGCGCCATCGACGTGGTCCTCGACGAGCCGGACGGCGAGCGGGTCGTCGAGCTGGAGGCCGGCCGCACGTGCATCGTCCCGCGCGGCAAGTGGCACCGGGCGATCGTCCGCGAGCCCGGCGACACCCTGCACATCACTCGGGGCGAGGGCACGCAGCATCGCCCCCGATGACCGCCGGCCTGGAACCATTGACGCCGTCATGAAGGATCTCGACGCCACGCTGTCGGCGCTCGCCGATCCCACCCGACGACACGTCGTCGACCTCCTGCGGACGGGCCCACGCCGGGCCGGCGAGCTGGCGGCCTCGGCCGAGACGAGCGCGCCGGCGATGAGCCGGCACCTTCGCGTCCTCCGGGCGACCGGACTCGTCGAAGCGGCCGGCGTCGACGACGATGCGCGCTTGCGCGTGTACCGCCTTCGTCGCGAGCCGTTCGTCGCGTTGCAGGCGTGGCTGGACCAGGTCGAGGCGTTCTGGGGCGAGCAGCTCGGCGCGTTCAAGGCCCACGCCGAGCGTCGGAGCACGCGCAAGGCCAGGGCGCGATGAGCTCGACCGACTCCGTCACGACGAGCGTCGAGGTCGCGGTCGATCCCGTCACCGCATTCGAGGTGTTCACCGAGGAGATCGACGCGTGGTACCAGCGCGGCCCGCACAGCTGGAAGAACCCGGAGCGCGCCGTCGGGGTCCGCTTCGAGCCCGGCGTCGGCGGACGGTGGATCGAGGTGTGGGACGAGGAGACGGGCGAGGGCTACGACTTCGGCCGCATCAAGGCGTGGGAGCCGGGGAAGCGGCTGCTGCTGGACTATCTCATCCACGACGGCGGTCACGTCACCGAGGTCGAGGTGCGCTTCGAGCCGACCGAGGACGGTACCCGCGTCGTGCTCGAGCACCGCGGGTGGGACGCACTGCCACCGGCCGTCGCAGCCGCCGGCGTTGCCAACGTGCAGAAGGGCGAGCCGGTGCTGCTGGGCTGGTTCGCCGAGTACATCGAGAAGGAGGCGCGATGAGCACTGTGAAGTTCCGGGGCATCACGCCGTACCTGCACTACGAGGACGCAGCCGCGAGCCTCGAGTGGCTGGCGCGGGTGTTCGGCTTCGAGGAGGTCTCCCGCTACGTCGACGGCGACGGACGCGTGCGAGAGGCCGAGATGCTCGTCGGTGATCAGCAGCTCTGGCTCTCGGGTCGCGATCCCGGCTACTGGGGCGAGAAGGGTCACGGCCCCGAGCAGCTCATCCTGATCTGGGTGGACGACGTCGACGCGCACCATTCGCGCGTGAAGGCGGCCGGCATCGACGTCAAGCCTCCCGAGGACAAGCCCTATGGCGTGCGGACGTTCGGCGTCACGGATCCGGACGGCTACGAGTGGGGGTTCATGCAGCCGACTGGCACGGGCTACCAGCAGGGCGAAGGTGGCCTCACCGAGGTGAGGGCCTAGCTTCACCAGGGTGCTCTTCAAGCGCCACGTCCTGGACGGTCTTGCCGACGGCACGATCACCGTCGTGTTCCGGCGCTGGGCGCGGCCGAGGGTGCACGCCGGGAGCAAGCTCCGCACCGCGGTCGGCGTTCTCGCCGTCGAAGCCGTCGACGAGATGGACTTCGCCGGCATCACCGAGGGTGATGCTCGCCGCGCCGGGTTCTCGTCTCGCACTGCCCTGCTCGATGACCTCGCCACGCAGCGCGACGGCCGCGTGTACCGGATCGCGTTGCACGTCGCCGGGCCGGACCCGCGCGTGGAGTTGCGCGGCCGTGACGCGCTGACCGGTGACGAGCTGGCGGAAGTGGAGCGACGCCTGGCGCGCCTCGACGCCGCCAGCCGCCATGGCGCCTGGACGAAGGCGGTGTTGCGCTTGATCCGCGATCGTCCCGAGGTGCGAGCCGGCGACCTCGCGCCGACGCTGGGCCAGGAGACGCTGGCGTTCAAGCGCGACGTCCGCAAGCTCAAGGAGCTCGGGCTCACCGAGAGCCTTGAGGTCGGCTACCGGCTGTCGGCGCGGGGGCGAACGGTGTTGACTCATCTCGACGAGCAAGCGTCGCGACCTGGCTAGATTTTCGCCCCAATGGCGTTCCGGGGCTGGCCCGCAGAAGCGATCGAGTTCTTCGAGGGCCTCGAGGCGGACAACTCCAAGACGTACTGGCAGGAGAACAAGGCCGTTTACGAGGAGCTCGTGCGCGGCCCGATGGACGAGCTCCTCGCCGAGCTCGCGTCCCAGTACGGCGAGGGCAGGATCTTCCGTCCGTACCGCGACGTGCGCTTCAGCAAGGACAAGTCGCCGTACAAGACCTCGATCGCGGCCACCCTCGCGAACGGCGGGTACATCAGCTTGTCAGCCGAGGGTTTGGGCGCCGGGCGCGGCTTGTACATGCCGGCGCCGGATCAGCTCGACCGGTACCGGCGGGCGGTGGCCGACGAGCGGAGTGGCCGGCAGCTCGTGCAGATCGTGTCCAAGCTCCGCAAGAGCGGCATCACCGTCGACGCCCACGACGTCCTGAAGACCGCGCCGAAGGGCTACTCGAAGGACCACCCGCGCATTGAGCTGCTTCGTTACAAGGGTCTCATCAGCTGGAAGCAGTGGCCGGTCGGCGCGTGGCTGGGCACGCGCAAGGCGAAGGAACGATTGGTCGGATTTCTCCGGGCGTCCAAGCCGCTGCACGACTGGCTCGAGAAGCGCGTCGGGCCGTCCGAGCTCGCCGACGCGAGGTAACGCGATGGCACACGAGAGTGGGGAGACCGCGACGACGAATCGAGCGAGCCGGGTGAGGCGAATGGCGGAAGGCCTCGCGTTCGTCGCCGGATGGGTCGCGATCGGCTACGTCTTCGACCTCGGCAAGACGCTCAACCGCCAATGCGTGTACCTCCTCATCGGCATCCCGCTCACGGTCGTGTTCCAGCTCGCGATTCGCAAGCGGCCGCTTCGCGAGCTCTGGGTCCGAGAGGGTCCCCGGTTGAGCTTCCGGAGCGTCCTCGCCCCGGTCACGGTCGTGCTCATGATCGTGCCCGTGTACCTCCTGGTTCGCGACGTCGCGGACACCAACGGCGCCGGATTCGTCGGGTACGACGTCGTGCTGTTCGTCGGCGCGATCGGCGCCGGGTATGCAGCGCGGCAGTTCACCGACGCGACGTGGGGCGACCTCGCGAAGTGCTTCCTGACCGCCGGGCTGGTCGGGATCCTTTCTGCGATCGACATCTATTCGAACACGACCACCGCGCACCCCTTCGGCTCGCCGTTCGACGCACCGGCCACGCGCGACTTCTTCGTCTCGCTGGGCACTTACCTGGTTGCGGTGTTCGTCCTGGAAGAGGTCTGGTTCCGAGGAGCGCTCGATTCGCACGTTCACCATCAGGGTGAACGGCACGGCATCCTCTCGGCGATCTTCGTGTCGCTGTTGTGGAGCTGGTGGCACCTGCCGCTCACGGTCGGAACGCCTGTCATCGAGGCGGTCCTCGAGCTGCCCATCGTCATGGTCCCGATGGGGATCTTCCTGTCGATCTTCTGGCGGCGGTCCGGCAACCTGGCGGTCCCTGGCTTCAGTCACGCGTTCAGCGACTCCGTCCGCAACATCCTCATCGGCGTCCCGTAGCGCTCACGCGCGTTCCGTCTCCGCCAGCCGGCGGGCGAGGTAGCGGCGCTCGGCGTCCGTGCCGGCGCGGTCGAGAGCCTGGCGGTAGGCGGCGGCTGCTTCGGCCGGGCGCGCGAGCCGGCGGAGCAGGTCGGCGCGGGTCGCGGCCAGCAAGTAGTAGTCGCGCAGCGCGCCCGACGCTTCCAGCTCGTCGACCAGCGCCAGGCCCGCTTCGGGGCCGTCCGCCATCGCCACCGCCACGGCCCGGTTGAGCGCCACGACCGGCGTGGGCGTCATGCGCACGAGCTCGCGGTACAACGCGGCGATCTGCGCCCAGTCGGTCGCGTCCGCGTCGGGCGCCGTCGCGTGGCACGCGGCGATCGCCGCCTGCACCTGGTACGGACCGGGCTGTCCGCGCCGGAGCGCGGCGTCGAGCAGCCCGACGCCCTCGTCGATCGCGTTCCGGTCCCAGAGGGCGCGGTCCTGCTCCTCGAGCGGCACGAGGTCGCCGGCGTCGTCGACCCGACCGGCCCGGCGCGCGTCGTGGAGGAGCATGAGCGCGAGCAACGCCAGCGCCTCGGGCTCGTCGGGCATGAGCTCCACGAGCGTGCGCGCGAGGCGGATGGCTTCGTCCGTGAGGCCCTGGCGCACGAGGTCGGCGCCTGCGCTGGCGGCGTAGCCCTCGTTGAACAGGAGGTACAACACGGCCAGCACCGCTCCGGTCCGCTCGGGAAGCAGGTGCGCGGGCGGCACGCGGTAGGGGATGCCGGCATTGCGCATCTTCCGCTTCGCTCGCACGAGGCGTTGCGCCATGGTGGCCTCGGGCACGAGGAACGCGCGCGAGATCTCCGGTGTCGTCAGGCCCACGAGCGTGCGCAGCGTCAGCGCCACCTGAACCTCGAGTGCCAGGGCCGGATGGCAGCAGGTGAAGATCAGCCGCAGCCGGTCGTCGCCGACGCCACTGTCGTCGCTGTCGCTCGGGTGATCGGCGGAGAGCACCGCCACCTCCTGAAGCTTGCTCACCCCGGTTGCAGCGCGGCGTATCCGGTCGATGGCGCGGTTGCGCGCCGTCGTCGTGAGCCACGCGCCGGGGCTGCGCGGGACGCCGTCGCGCTGCCAACGTTCGAGCGCCAGCGCGAAGGCATCCTGTGCGCACTCCTCGGCGACGTCCCAGTCGCCTGTCACCCGGATGAGGGTGGCGACGACCTTTCCCCACTCGTCGCGGAATGCTTCCGCGACGGCGGCTTGGACGTCGGGGACTACATCTCCCAGATCGGCCTCACCTCGATCGATCCGTCCCGGGCGCCGGGGATCTTTGCCGCGACCTCGATCGCCTCGTCGAGGTCCTTGCAGTCGACGAGATAAAACCCGCCTATCTGCTCCTTGGTCTCGGCGAAGGGGCCGTCGGACGTCAGGACCTCGCCGTCGCGAACGCGGACGGTGGTGGCGTCGGTGGTCGGCCGCAGCCGCTCACCGCCCTGCAGGACGCCGCGCTTGCCCATCTCCTCACCGAACGCCAGGTACTCGTTGAGGCCCGCAGATGCTTCCTCGGGGCTCCTCGCCTCCATGCGGCTCTCGTCGCCGCAGATCAACAGTGCGTATCGCATGATTCCTCCTCGTCGGGTCAGTTCACCACGACGACGAACGGAACCCTGTCAGATCGACACCTCCCTGCTTCTTTCCGGACCCGCGGACGCCCCTGCATTCGCGCTGAACTGAGCCCATGGCGGCATCTGGTGTGGTGGAGGACCTCGCCTGCCTGTCCTTGTTCACCGGATGCGGTCCGAGCGAGCTGGCGGCGCCGGCATCGATGTTGTCGCCCGTCGACGAGCCGTCGGGTGCGGTCCTCGCCCGGCAGGGCGAGCCGGCGCGGTCGTTCCTGCTCGTGACCACGGGCGAAGCCGCCGTGCTCCGGGACGACGGACGCGGCGAGCACCAGGTGGCCACGGTCGGGCCGGGCGCCATCGTCGGAGAGCTGAGCGTCCTTCGGGGCGCACCGCGTTCGGCCACCGTCACCGCAACTCGTCCGCTGACGGGCTACGCCGGCGACGCCGACGCGTTTGCAGCATTGCTCGAGGTTCCCACCGTCGCGGATCGGATCGCCCGCACGGCGCGGCAGCGACTTGCGGCCAACACTCGCCCCGTCGAAGTCTCGCTCCGAGACGACGCCCGGCTGCAGATCCGACCGATTCTGCCGAGCGATCGCGGAAAGCTCGCCGACACGCAACCGGGGTTCTCCCGCGAGTCGCACTACAAGCGTTTCTTCAGTGCCCCGCCGCTCAGCGACAAGGTCGTCCAGTACCTGGTCGACGTCGACTACGGCGATCACTTCGCATGGGTGGCGTTGGCGGCCGACGACCCGGGGGAGCCGGGCGTCGCATCGGCGCGGTACATCCGCGAGCGCGCCGCCCACGACACGGCAGAGGTCGCGTTCTCGGTGATCGACGACTACCAGGGCCGTGGGCTCGGCACGCTCCTGCTCGGCGCGTTGGGGGTGGCGGCAGCGGAGAATGGCATTCGCCACTTCCGGGCCCGCGTCCTCGCCGAGAACGAGCCCATGCGCGCGATCCTTCGACGCGCCGGCGCTCACCTGGGCTTCGCCGAGCCCGGCGTGCTCGAGACCGTGGTCCCCATCCCGGCCTTCGGCGACGGTCTCCCGGACCTCGCGACCGCGAACGAGCTGCGCAACGCCGCCCGCGACATCGTGGTCGCCGCCGACCTCGCGCTCGGCGCTGCT
>DASYQJ010000280.1:0-42244 GCA_036005605.1 Acidimicrobiia bacterium | reverse complement strand
AACGTGACGGCCGGGAGGGTACCGGCGGCGGCGTCCAACCAGAACTGATCCAGCGATCGAATGCTCGGCCGCATGCGCTCGCCCCAGATCGCCGCCACTGGGACGTTGATGAAGTACTCGCGAGCCTCGACGCCCGCCCTTGTGAGGCGGTCGAAGATGTTCTCGGAGCTGTACGCGCCCACATCCAGGGGCTTGGGGCTGGTCTTGAAGCCTTCGGACTGTGCCGAGTACATGTACTGGCGGTTCGGCCACGTAGGGCCCAGCAGCGAGGCGTGGTGGCGGTCCATCACCGTGAACCGGCGCGCCATGCTCGACTGCACGGGGATGTCGTCGCCGAGGTAGTAGCCGGTGGCGAAGCGGTCGTTGCCCGTGCCGGCGCCCAGGAATCCGTTGTCGCGCTGCTTCCGGCTCGCGCCCCAGCCGTGCCCGGGGTCGTTGTGCAGGCAGCCGCGGAACGGGTTGGGCTCGTCGCCGAGCTTGGCGACATGTGTCGTCGGGACCTTGTTCCCGGACACGTCGCGGTAGCGCATGTCAATGGTGCCGTCGACCGAGAAATCCTTGCCGTAGAGGCCGCGGCCCTCCTCGAGATACTGCTGGTCGGTGGCCAAGTGGCCGAAGTAGTGGTCGAACGACCGGTTCTCCATCGTGAGTACGAGCACCGTGTCGATCGGGCACTCCGACGCGGGCGAGTTCAGGATGCTGTTGGCCGGTACGTGCGGCCCGCCGAGTGTGGGCGCGCGCGACGCCGCGCTCGAAGGTTTTCCGAACCCGAGGAGGCTGGGGCCACCGATGGCTGCCGCGCCTCCCACGAGGCCGGCGGTCCGGAGAAATTCGCGTCGATTCATCCTGCCCCACTCGTCAGCAACGGAAAGTCTATTCGTGCAGGTCAGCGGAAGGGGCGCGCCCGACCGAATCAGGGGAGCGGGTCGGCGGACTGTCGGCGCTCGTAGGCCCGCTCGCCGAAGTACTCCACCGCCCGGTCGAGGTCGATCACGACGAAGAGGCCCTCGGCTTCGGCGGTGACGCTGTCGTCGACCGTGAGCGTCCCGCGGGTCACGACGCGGCGACCGTCGACCTGGTCGGTCCACCCTTCGAACACCATCGGACGGTGCAGGGGAGTCGGGCGCCGGTACCGGATGGTCAACCGTCCGGTCATCCCGGGATGCCCGCTGGCGATGTTCGCCATGCCGAGGATCTCGTCAAAGCCGAGCGCGATCCAACCGCCGTGCACGTACCCGGGCGGGCCCTCGTAGGCAGCGTGGAAGACGCCGCGGCCGAACACCCGGCCGTCGCGGTACTCGTACTCGACCGGCGGCGCGATCGGGCTCACGACGCCGACGAGCGGGCTGCGAGGCAGGTAGTCGTCGTGCGACTCCTCGGAGCGGGAGCGCACACCCGACGGGCGGTCGCCCAGCTCGCCCCGACCGTGCAGCGCGGTCGCGATTCGCTCGACTTTCGCGGCGGCGTTCGCGAGCTGCTCGGACGACGCGTCCTCGGCCGTGAGCGTCGCGTCGACGAGGTGCCGGACTGCCTCGGCGAGACGAACACGCCCCTTCGTGACGAAAGTGTCGCCGGGTGCAGCCCCTTCGGGCTCCATCACCTGCCCTTGTAACTCGGCGCGCGCTTCTCCGCGAACGCGCGCGGGCCCTCCTTGGCGTCCTCGCTCGCGAACACCTCCCAGCCGATCTTGTCCTGGATCTGCATTGCCTCGGCGTCCGGAAGCCCCTCGGTCTCGCGCCACGCTCGCAGGATGGCCTGGCAGGCGAGCGGTCCGTTCGCGGCCACCTGGTCGGCGACGGCGCGGGCGGCGGCGAGCGCGTGCCCTTCGGGGACCACCCGGCTGATCAGCCCGAGATCGAGCGCCTCGTGTGCCGGGATGGGACGGCACGTGAGGAGGATGTCCATCGCGCGGGCGTACGGGATCTGGCGGGGGAGGCGAACGGCGGAGCCACCGAGCGGGAACAGCGCGCGCTTCGCCTCCCACACACCGAACGTGGCGGTGTCGGCGGCGACGCGCAGGTCGGTGCCCTGGAGCATCTCGGTGCCGCCGGCGACCGCGTAGCCCTCGACCGCGGCGACGAGCGGCTTCGACAACCGGTAGTCGCGCAGTAGCGCCTTCCAATGGAGGTTCGGCTCTTCGGCCAGCCGCGATCGGACGTGATCGCTTTCCGACGGCTTCGACATCGCCTTCAGGTCGGCGCCCGAGGAGAAGTGGCCGGCGGCACCGGTGAGGATCGCGACCCGGACCTCGGGCTCGCGGTCGATGTAGTCGAAGCCGTCGGCGAGCCCTACGAGCATGTCGGGGCTGAGGGCGTTGCGTGCTTCGGGCCGATCCATCGTGAGGATCACGACGTGCCCGTCGCGCTCGACGCGGCAGTGCTTGGTACTCAGGTCGAGCAGCTCGGGCATCGATGCACCTCGGGGTCGTCGGGCTGGCAGAAACTAGAACGGATTCTAACTGGGCCCGATTCGTGGCTAGATTGGCGCAAATGCGGATCAATGACGTCGATCTCGCCGACGGCGCGACCTTCCTCTCGGGTCCGCCCCACGACTATTTCGACTTTCTCCGTCGCGAGCATCCCGTCGCCTGGGTCGACCACGTCGAGCTCGACGGGCCCGGCTTCTGGGCCCTGACGAAGTGGGAGGACGTCATGGCGGTCGAACGCGACCCCGAGACGTTCTCGTCGTACACGGGCGGCGCGTTCATCGGGCCGGTCGACGAGGGCACCCGGCTCATGATGATCAATCAGGACCCGCCTCGGCACACGCGCCTGCGAAAGCTCGTGAGCCGGATGTTCACGCCCCGCCACATCCGGTCCATCGAGGGTCACGTGCAGACGGCGGCGAAGGAGATCGTGGACCGCGCCGCGCCCCAGGGTGAGATCGACTTCGTCACCGAGGTCGCGGCCGACCTCCCCCTCATCGTGATCGCCGAGCTGATCGGCGTCCCGCAGGAGGACCGCCACAAGGTCTTCGAATGGTCGAACCGGATGGTGGGCGCCGAGGATCCCGAGTACGGGGCTGACAGCGACGTGCAGGAGGTGGCGGCCGAGCTCTACGCGTACGCGCAGCGCCTCGCCGACGAACGCCTGGCCGACCCCGGCGAGGACATCGTCACGCTGCTCCTGACCGGCGAGGTCGACGGCGAGAAGCTCACCGTTCTCGAGTTCAACGTGTTCTTCCTGCTGCTCGCGGTGGCCGGCAACGAGACGACCCGCAACCTGATCACGGGCGGGACGCTCGCGCTCCTCGAGCACGACGACCAGCGCGAGCAGTTCCTCAGCCAGCCCGACGTGCTGGCGCCGTCGGTGGAGGAGATGCTCCGCTACGTCAGCCCTGTCAACTACTTCCGTCGTACCGCGACACGTGACACCGAGATCCGGGACGTCCCGATCAAGGCGGGCGACAAGATCACACTGTGGTATCCCGCGGCGAACCGGGATCCCGACCAGTTTCCGGACCCGCACACGTTCGACATCGACCGTGAGCCGAACGAGCACGTTGCATTCGGCGGCCGAGGCCCGCACTTCTGCCTCGGCGCCAATCTCGCCCGGTACGAGATCAACTGCATGTTCGACGAGTTGCGCCGAATCCTGCCCGACATGGAGCTCACCGGCCCCGTCGAGCGGCTGCACATGAACCTCATCAACGGAATCAAACACATGCCCGTGAAGTTCTCCAAGCCGTGAGTCCGGCTTCCCAACTGACAGTAGCGAAGGCGGTCGCACCGGAATAGCGCGATTGCTCGGCCGGTTCTGTCGAGCATGGCGAAGGGAAACGACTACAACCAGCGCATCATCGACGAGTTTCGAGCGAACGGCGGGAAGGTCGGCGGCGAGTGGGACGGCTACAACTTGCTGCTGCTTCATTCGACCGGCGCCAAGACGGGTCAGCGCCGCGTCAACCCAGTCGGATACCGGCGCGACGGTGACCGGTTCGTCGTGTTGGGGAGCAACGGCGGGTCGCCGACCCACCCCGACTGGTATCACAACCTGCGCGCAAGGCCGCAAATCACAGTCGAGGTAGGGGGCGAGCGGTTCGACGCACGCGCGCGAGTCGCATCCAGTGACGAACGAGACCGGCTCTGGCGAGAGTTCAAGAAGGAGATCCCGGTCTTGGCCGACTACGAGCGGAAGACCAGTCGGCAGATCCCCGTGGTCGTGCTCGAGCGGGTCGCCTGAGCACGCTCCGACTCCAACTGTAGGAGATGTCGGTCAGACGCGCTCCAGCGCGATCGTGAGGGCCGGGAACCGGAATGTGACCGTGTTGCCCTGGCACGTGTAGTTCGCGTCGCCGTTCAGCCCGAACGTCTCCTTGACGCCGGTCCCGTCGGGTGGGAGCGGGATGTCGATCATCTGGCCGTTCTGCAGCGTAAGGACGAGCGTGCCGCTCAACGCGGTGATGTTGAAGTTCGCCGTCTGCGCGGTGGGGACGAAGGTGCCGTCGGACTGGGCCTTGAGGACCGCCGTGCCGTTGGTCGGCGGGTTCCCTCCCTGTCCGAGCAACGAGAACTGCACCTTGTCGGACCCGTCGTCGGTGAAGTGGAACGTGTTGTCAGTCTTCAGCTCGATGCGACGGCCGCCGATCCCGCCCATGATCGTGGTCGGCCCGAACTGGGTCTGCACGGGCCCGGCGTACTCCATGCGGGTGAAGCGAAAGTTGCCGCGGATGCAAGAGGCGGGATCGTTGGCTGCGGTGATGGGTGCCGCCGAAGTGGGCACAACGGTCGAGGTCGTGGACTTCTGATTCGTCTTCTTCGAGTCGTCGCCCGAGCAGCCTGCGAGCAGCGCGGCCGCGACGAGCAGGGCGATGAACGGGGTGCTGCGGCGAACGGGATGCATCAGCGCTCGAGGGTCGGCGAAGCCGTGCAGCGTACCGGCTGGAGAGTCGTCGATCAGGCGGGCTGGCGCGTCCGAACGAGCTCGACCACGTCGAGCAGCGAGGAGACGCGCTCGACGTCGAGATCGGAATGGAAGTCGTACGGATCCACGAGGACGGGGCGAACGGCGGCGGCGCGGGCGCCGTCGACGTCGGCGCCCGGCGTGTCGCCCACGTGCATGGCGTGCGCGGCCGGCACGGCGAGCGCGTCGAGCGCCATCTCGAAGATGCGCGGGTCCGGTTTGGCTATGCCGATCACGGTCGAGTCGAAGATCGCCTCCACCATCGCGCCGCGCCCCGGCCCGACTTGGCAGACGGCGTCGTCCCGCAAGCGCTGTTCGGCATTCCCGTCTGCGTTCGACACGATCGCGAGACGGACACCGAGCGCGCCCAGCCTCCGGAGCGCGTCGACGGACCCGCGAACGATGCGGCTCCACACCGCGCCGGTTGCGAACTCGTTCAGCAGATGTTCGACAACTTCGTCGAGGGCGTTCGCCGGCGTGCCGCACGCTCGCGCGTAGGCGCGGTTGTACGCGGCCCAGATCTCGCGGTCGCCCTCTTTGAACTCGGTGAGCGCGGCGACACCGGCGTAGTGCGCGCGGTCGAGTCGATCGCGGTCGACGTGCACCCCGGCACGTTCGAACGCGCCGACCATGCGGTCGTGGTCGGGCAGGACGAGCACGCCGCCGACGTCGACCAACACGGCTTCGATGGGGGGCATGTCGGCGAAACCCTACCCGGGGTCGGAAAGACCGCCTGGTACGGTCGTGTTCCGTGGAGTTCCGGCGCATCAACGCTCTCCCGCCGTACGTCTTCGCGACGATCGACGCGTTGAAGATGGACGCCCGCCGCGCCGGCGACGACATCATCGACCTCGGGTTCGGCAACCCCGATATCCCATCGCCGACGGTCGCGGTGGAGAAGCTCTGCGAGGCGGTGCGCAACCCCCGCAACCACCGCTACTCCGCCAGTCGCGGCATCCCGAAGCTGCGCCTCGCGATCTCGGATCTCTACCGGCGCCGGTTCGGCGTCGAGCTGGACCCCGACACCCAGGCGTGCACGACCATCGGGGCGAAGGAGGGCTACTCCCACCTGATGTGGACCCTGCTCGGCCCCGGCGACGCTGCGCTCGTCCCCAGCCCGTCGTATCCGATCCACATCTGGGGCCCGATCTTCGCCGGCGCCGAGGTCCGCTACGTCCGCCTCGGCCCCGAGGAGGACTTCTTCGCGAACCTCATGAACGAGTGGGAGGAGTCGTGGCCGCGGCCACGCGTGATCGTGCTCTCCTTCCCGCACAACCCGACGACGGCGTGCGTGGACCTCGATTTCATGACGCGAATGGTCGGGTTCGCCAGGCAGCACGACGTGCTGCTCGTGCACGACTTCGCCTACGCCGACCTCGGCTACGACGCGTACGACCCGCCGTCGATCCTGCAGGTCCCCGGCGCAACCGACGTCGCCGTCGAGCTGTACACGCTCACGAAGTCCTTCTCGATGGCGGGATGGCGGATGGGATTCCTGGTCGGCAACGAGGAGGTCGTGGCGGCGCTCAGCAAGCTGAAGAGCTACCTCGATTACGGGACCTTCCAGCCCATTCAGATCGCGTCGATCGTCGCCATGAACGAGGCGCCCGACTATCCGCTCGAGGTGAACGCGGTCTACCGGGGCCGCCGCGACGCGCTGATCGACGGCCTCGCTCGTTGCGGATGGGAGATCGAGCGACCCCGCGGCACGATGTTCGTCTGGGCGCCGATCCCCGAGCCCTACGAGGAGATGGGGAGTCTCGAGTTCGCCAAGATGCTCGTACCGGAGGCGGGCGTCGCGGTCTCGCCGGGGATGGGCTTCGGCCCCGGCGGCGAGGGTTTCGTGCGCTTCGCTCTCGTCGAGAACGAGCTGCGCATCGGTCAAGCGGTCCGTGGCATTCGCCGCGCGCTCACCAAGCTCGGCTGAAGCGCGCAGCGGGGGACGTATAGGGCACCAGCGCACGCATCGACGGCTTACTTGCCGACGATGCCATGGAGGCAGAAGCTGACGGCGGCCTCGGTGGTGCGGTCGACGGGCTCGTGGCGATCGAACACGTAGGTGCGGGTCAGCTGGTTGCAAGCGCCGACGATCGCCTCCGCCAGCATCTCGGGATTCTGGTCCGCAACGAGGCCGTCGACGATGGCCTCCTTGATGTGCCGTACCGCGTCGGCGATGGCGACGTCGTGGTTGCGGCGCAGTACCGGCGCGAAGCGCTCGTCGCTGGCGGCGAACTGGAACAGCGTGAAGTACTTGCGGTGCTCGAGAAACCATTCGATCGTGGCGCGGATGCCGAGCTCGATCCGCATGACCGGATTGGGCTCGTCTCCGATCGCCTGCTGCTGCCGGCGGCGCAGGTCCTGGTGCGATTCGCGCAGGATCTCCGCCAGCAGTTCCTCCTTCGAGGAGAAGTACCAGTAGAAGACGCCCTTGCCGACACCGAGGCTCTCCACGATGTCGGAGACCGACGTCGGGTGGTAGCCCCGCTCGGCGAACAGCTCGGCCGCGTGCTCCATGAGCTGGCGCCGCCGGTCCTTCCCCCGTTGGGTGAGCTTCCGCCGCATGCGGGCGGAGGGTACGAGCACTTGACCATTCGGTCAAGAACGTTCGACTTGGGACAGAAGGTGAGCTCCGCTCGCTCCGGCGTCTGCTTGTCCGTAAGCTCCGCGAAAGCTGTCCGGGGGAGAGCGGTGCTCTACTGGCTCATCAAGGCGATCCTCACGCCGATCCTGCGCGTCTTCTACCGGGTGCGGATCGACGGCCGCGACCACCTCCCGGCGCAGGGCCCGGTGATCCTCGCCGCCAACCACCGGTCGTTCATGGACTCGCTGTTCCTGCCGCTCGTCATCCGGCGCCGGGTGACGTTCGTGGCCAAGGCCGAGTACTTCGACGACAAGAAGACGGCGTGGTTCTTCCGCGGCGTGGGGCAGATCCCAATCCGTCGCGAAGGCGGGAGCGCCAGCGAACGGGCCCTCGCCTCGGCGACCGAGGTGCTCGAGGGCGGCCAGGTGTTCGGCATCTACCCCGAGGGGACCCGCACCCGGGACGGCTACCTCCATCGCGGCCACACGGGTGTCGCCCGCCTGGCGTTGCGCACCGGTGCGCCGATCGTGCCCGTCGGGATGACCGGTACCGACGAGATCAACCCGATCGGCCGGAAACTCCCGCGCCTGTTCCGTACGGTGCGGATCCACTTCGGCACGCCGATCACCGCCGACCGCTACGCGGGGCGCGAGCACGACAAGCTCGTACTGCGTCAGATCACCGACGAGGTGATGTTCGAGCTGCAGCAGCTCTCCGGCTACGAGTACGTCGACACATACGCAACCAAGAAGGCCGAGGACGTGCCGGTCGAGCCGGTGCCGCTGGCCACGCTCGAGGCCGCGCGTCCGGCGGCGGTCGCGTAGCGCTCAGCCGGCGTCGTTCGCCCACCCGCGCGCCCGCTCCACCGCGCGGCGCCACTCGTCGTGTTTGCTGGCGACGTCCGTGGCGGGCATCGAAGGTTTGAAGACCGACTCCTCGGTCCAGCTCGCGGCGGCCTCGGACGGCGACGTCCACACTCCCTCGGCCAGGCCGGCAAGGTACGCGGCGCCCAGCGCGGTCGTTTCCTTCACAGTCGGGCGCCGCACGTTGACACCGAGGACGTCGGCTTGGAACTGGCAGAGCACGTCCATCACGCTGGCGCCACCGTCGACGCGCAGCTCGCTGATCCTCGTCCCGGCCGCATCCGTGATCGCGTCGACGACGTCGCGGGTCTGCCACGCCATCGACTCCACGACCGCCCGCGCGACCTGCGCGCGACCCGAGCCGCGGGTGAGCCCGAACACCGAGCCGCGCGCGTACGAGTCCCACCACGGCGAGCCCAGCCCCGTGAACGCGGGAACGAACACCACGCCGCCGCTGTCGGCGACGCTGGCTGCGAGCGGCCCCGTCTCGGCGGCGTCCTCGATGATGCCGATCCCGTCGCGCAGCCACTGGATCGCGGCCCCGGTGACGAAGATCGCGCCCTCCATCACGTACGCGACGTCGTCGCCGCCGAGATCCCACGCCACGCTGGTCAGGAGGCCCTCGGTCGGCGGCGGGTGTGTGGCGCCGAGGTTCATGAGCACGAAAGAGCCGGTGCCGTACGTGTTCTTGGTCATGCCCGTCTCGAAGCACGCCTGGCCGAACAGCGCCGACTGCTGATCACCGGCAATGCCGCTCACGGGCACCTCGAGCCCGGCGGCGTGCTCGGGGGTCGTCACTCCGAAGCGCCCGCTGCTGGGCCGGACATCGGGGAGACACGAGCGCGGCACGCCGAACAGCGCGCACAGCTCGTCGGACCAGCCGCGCGCGTCGATGTCGTACAGGAGCGTGCGGCTGGCGTTCGACGGGTCGGTCGCATGCACGCCGCCGTCGGGCCCGCCGGTGAGCCGCCAGAGGATCCAGCTGTCGACGGTGCCGAACGCGAGATCAGGTCCGCCGTCGATGCCGCCTTGGGTGAGCAGCCACTCCAGCTTGGTGGCCGAGAAGTAGGAGTCCAGGACGAGCCCGGTCCGCTCGCGGATGAGGGGCTCGATTCCTTCGGCCCGGAGCTCGTCGCACCGTGCGGCCGTGCGCCGGTCCTGCCAGACGACGGCGCGGTGCAGCGGCCGGCCCGTGCGCCGGTCCCACACGACTGCGGTCTCGCGTTGGTTCGTGATGCCGATCGCGGTGACCGAGTGCCCGGCGTCGGCGAGCTTGGACTGCACCTCGGCGAGCGTCTCGAGCGTCGCCGTCCAGATCTCGTCCGGGTCGTGCTCGACCCACCCCGGCTGCGGGAAGTACTGCGGGAACTCGCGATACGACCACTCGAGCGGGGTCCCGTGCTCGTCGACCGCGAACGCGCGAACGCCCGTGGTGCCGGCGTCGATCGCCAGGCAGACGCTCACCACTCGGCGGCGTCGGACGGGTGGCGCGGCGCCCCGCCGAGCACGTTCACGAGCTCGCGCCCGACCTTGCGATCACGGGGGCGGAACTCGAGCGCGATCTCCCGGTCGGCGGAATCCCGGATCCGCACCTGCAGGAGCGGAGAGAAGCGACTCGCCTTCTCGAGCGTGAACGACGAGTGACGCTTGGCGATGAGCATCTCGTCCGCGGTCAGTGGGTGCCGGCGTCGGGGTGCTCGGAACAGGATCAACCGCTGATCGGTGAGCGCGACGAAGTGCCGGGAGCGGGCCCGGAAGAGCAGGGGGACCCAGCCGCCGCACTCCGTGGCCCAGACCGCGCTGCACGAGCGGATGTTCTCGCCGCTGCCGAGGGACGGCTTCGTGGCGGCGATGATCTGCTCGCGATCCTGCTTCCGGCCCACGGCGCCTCTTCCGACTCCTCCGATCGCGCCGAAGGCTACCGGTCGCCCCCGAGCCCTTCCCCGGTTCGCCGCCGCTGCGGCAGGATGGGCAGGGCTCCCACGTGAAGGGAGACGTGTTGGCGGAGGTGCAGATGCGGATCGGCGTTCTCACCGGTGGCGGTGACTGCCCGGGGCTCAACGCAGTGATCCGCGCCGTGGTCCGGAAGGGCGAAGGCGTCTACGGGCACAACCTCGTCGGGTTCCGACACGGCTGGCGCGGCGTCATCGATCTCGAGACCGTCGACCTGACGACGGCCAACACCCGAGGACTGCTGCACCGTGGCGGCACGATCCTCGGAAGCTCGCGCACGAACCCGTACAAGACCGAGGACGGAGTTGCGCGCGTGCACGACACGATCGAACGCGAGCGGATCGACGCGCTGATCGCGATCGGCGGCGAGGACACGCTCGGCGTCGCCGCCAAGCTCGGCGCCGACGGCGTGAATCTCGTGGGCGTGCCGAAGACCATCGACAACGACCTCTCGGCGACGGACTTCACGTTCGGGTTCAACACCTCGGTGCAGATCGCCACCGACGCCATCGACCGGCTTCATACGACGGCCGAGAGTCATGACCGCGTGATGGTCGTCGAGGTGATGGGCCGTCACGCCGGTTGGATCGCGACGTATTCGGGGATCGCCGGCGGCGCCGACATCATCCTCGTGCCCGAGGAGCCGTTCGACATCGGCGAAGTGTGCGACCGCATCCAACACCGGCATCGGCGTGGCGCCAACTTCTCGATCGTGGTGGTGGCGGAAGGCGCGGTCCCGGTCGAGGGAACGATGGCGCTCCAGTCGGCGGAGAAGGACGAGTTCGGTCACGTCCGCCTCGGCGGGATCAGCAACGACCTCGCGCCCGAGATCGAACGACGGACCGGGTTCGAGACGCGCGTCACGATCCTCGGACACGTCCTGCGCGGTGGCACACCGACCGCGTACGACCGGGTCCTCGCCACTCGCTTCGGGATCGAAGCCATCGACGCCGTGAACGACGGGGAGTTCGGCGTCATGGTCGCGTTGCACGCCACGGAGATCATCCGGGTCCCGATCGAAGCCGCCGTGCGCGAGCTCAAGACCGTCGATCCGAACCTGTACGACGTGGCGAGCGTGTTCTTCGGCTGACCTGAACACGCGCGTAGCATCCGCGCGGCAGCGGCGGCTCTGCCGACCGCGCCGCAAAGCCGGAGCCTGCGACGGCGACAGGAGGAACTGTGGGTGACGCGCTCGACGAGCTGCTGGCGCTGCTCGAGCTCGAAGCGCTCGAGGTCAATCTGTTCCGGGGCCTGAGCCCACACGAGGACCGCCAGCGCGTCTTCGGTGGGCAGGTCGCGGCGCAGGCACTGGTAGCGGCGGGCCGCACAGTCGGTGAGGACCGGCCTGTGCACTCCCTGCATGCGTACTTCCTGCGACCCGGAGATCCGAACATTCCGATCGTGTACGACGTCGACCGCATCCGGGACGGGAAGAGCTTCACCACCCGGCGGGTCGTGGCGATCCAGCACGGGCGCGCGATCTTCAACCTGGCGGCGTCGTTCCAGATCGTCGAGAACGGTCCCGACCACCAGATGCCGATGCCGAGCGTCCCCGCACCGGACGAGCTCCCAACGTGGCAGCAGCGCGTGGAGCCGTATCTCGAGCGTCTCGGGCCCGACCTCGCTCAGTGGCTCGTCCGCGAGCGGCCGATCGACTCGCGGCCGGTCGACGATCCCCGCTGGCTCGACCCGTCGCCGCGGGAGCCGCAGCAGGACGTCTGGATCAAATCGAACGGCGACCTCCCCGAGGGTGTTCCGCTCATCCACGAGTGCGTCGTCGCCTACGCGTCCGACCTCACGCTGCTCGACACGGCGATGTTCCCGCACGCGATCTCGTACCAGGAGCAGCAGTACATGATCGCCAGCCTCGACCACGCGATGTGGTTCCACCGCCCGTTCCGGGCCGACGACTGGCTCCTGTACCACCAGACCAGCCCGACGGCGTCGCACGCACGCGGGTTGGCGCAAGGGTCGATCTTCTGCCGCGACGGCACGCTCGCGATCACGGTGATCCAGGAGGGGCTCATCCGCCCGATCGCGAGCCCGTAACCGGCACGTAGCCTGTTCGCGACGGCGGCGGCTTTGCCGACCGCCGCCGCAAAGCCGGAGCTTGCGACGGCGACAGGAGGGACTTTGGCTTCTCCCGACGGGCGTATCGACCTTCGTTCGGACACGGTCACGACCCCGACACCCGAGATGCGTCGGGCCATGGCCGACGCCGAGGTCGGCGACGACGTCTACGGCGAGGATCCGACGATCAACCGTTTCCAGGAGCGCGCCGCCGAGCTCCTCGGGAAAGAGGCCGCCCTGTACGTCCCGTCGGGGACGATGGCGAATCAGCTCGCGCTCCGGGTGCTCGCCCGACCGGGCACCGAGGTGCTCTGCGCGGCGCGCGCGCACGTCTTCCGGTACGAGGCGGCCGCGGCGGCGTGGAACTCCGCCGTGCAGCTGCACCAGTTCCCAGATGACGACGGGCTCCTCGACCCCGGCGCCCTCGACGAGACCGTCCAGGACGCCGGCCACCATTCGCCGGCGGTCTCGCTGATCGCGATCGAGAACACGCACATGCCCACATGTGGACGCGCGTGGCGCATCGAGGAGATCGCAGCGGTGGCCGCCGTCGGCCAGCGGCACGGCGTCGCTCTCTACTGCGACGGCGCGCGCATCTGGAACGCGTCGGTCGCGCTCGGCGTGCCGGCTCACGATCTGGTGGGGCCGGCGACCGCCGTGATGTTCTGCGTGTCGAAGGGTCTCGGCGCGCCGGTTGGATCGGTCCTCTGCGGTTCCCGGGAGCTGATCCGGGAAGCGCGCGAGCACCGCCAGCGGCTCGGCGGCGCCATGCGCCAAGCGGGGGTGATCGCGGCGGCGGGGCTCGTGGCGCTGGACACGATGGTCGAGCGCCTTGCCGACGACCACCGTCGGGCGCGCCGGCTGGCCGAGGCGGTCGCCGAGCGGTGGCCGGGCTCGGTCGCGCCCGATGCCGTCGAGACGAACATGGTCTGCGCGGCCGCCGAACGGCTCCCGAGCGACCTGCTCGACCGGCTCCACGGCGAGGGGATCCGGGCAGGCACGATCGACACCCGCACAGTACGGTTTGCGACCCACAAGGACGTCGACGACACCGACATCGAGCGCGTCCTCAAAGCGTTCGCTGAGATGTAGGAGCAGGGATATGGCACGAGTCCTCATCACCGGCTGCTCGACCGGCTTCGGGCGTGCCGCCGCCGTCGAGCTCACGAAGCGCGGCCACGAGGTGCTGGCGACCGCCCGGCGTCCTGAGACGCTGGACGACCTCGACGTGACCGAGAAGCTCCGTCTGGACGTCGACGACGACGCATCGGTCGCGGACGCGGTCAGCAGAGCGGGCACAGTGGACGCGTTGGTGAACAACGCGGGCTTCGGAATCCAAGGCGCGATCGAGAGCGTGCCGATCGACGAGTTCCGACGGATGTTCGAGACGAACGTCCTCGGCGCCGTGCGCATGATGCAGGCCGTGCTGCCCCAGATGCGCGAGCGGGGGAGTGGCACGATCGTGAACGTCACGTCACTTGCCGGGCTCGTCACCGGCCCGATCGGTGGCGCGTACGCGGCGACCAAGCACGCGCTCGAGGCCGTGTCCGAGGCCCTGCATTACGAGGTCGGTCATTTCGGTCTGCGTGTCGCCTTGATCGAGCCCGGTTACTTCGAGACCGAGTTCCAGGGCAAGGAGCCGCGTTTCGGCCTCGACGACCCGCCCTACGACCAGCTCGACCGCGAGTGGTCCGTCGCGTTCGAGAAGCTGCGCGGGGGAGAGACACCGTCGGGCGCCGAGCCCGTCGCCCAGGTGATCGCCGACGCCGTCGAAGGCACCGAGGACAAGCTGCGCTGGCCGGTCGGTGCCGACGCCGACATGGTGCTGGCCGCGCGCACCACGATGGACGACGAGACCTTCGAGGCAACGATGCGGCAGGTTCTCGAGCTGACCTGGTAGCGCCGGGTCGGCACGCGGTTGCGCCCATTAGCCTGGACGCGGGATGGCGACGGACGCGGAGATTCCGGCCAGCGCACTGGCCGTCTACGCGCATCCGGACGACCCGGAGATCTCCGCCGGCGGAACGCTGGCGTTGTGGGCCGAGGCCGGCGCCGACGTGTCGGTGCTCATCACGACCCGGGGCGACAAGGGAACCCAGGATCCCGACGCCGACCTCGCCAAGCTGGCCCGCCTCCGCGTCGAGGAGACGGCGAAAGCCGCCGCGCTGCTGGGGTTCGCCGGGCACTATCACCTCGGATACCACGACGGCGAGCTGCCGGACGACCAGGAGCTGCGCGCGGCGATCACTCGCTACGTGCGTGAGCTGCGACCCCAGGTGGTGCTGTGCCCGGACCCGACGGCGGTGTTCTTCGGCGACCGGTACTTCAACCACCACGACCACCGCGTCACCGGCTGGGCGACGCTCGACGCCGTCGCCCCCGCCGCCGGCAACCCGCACTATTTCGCCGACCACCTCGCCGAGGGGCTCGACGTGCACCACGTCCAGGCCGTGTACCTCTCGGGCACGCTGGAGCCGAACTGCTGGATCGACATCAGCAACACGCTCGAGCACAAGATCGACGCGCTCTTCTGCCACGCCAGTCAGCTCACGGAGACCGGCGAGTGGTTCCGCCAGTTCCTGCGGGACCGCGCCGAGGAGGCGGGGCGCGAAGCCGGCGTCGCCTACGCCGAGGGCTTCCGCCGCCTGAGCTTCGGCGGCTGACGTTCTGGCGTCAACTACGTGCTTCCATGGCACGTAGCTGACGCAAAAACGTGGTTACCGCGCTCGCTTGCCGCCGCGCTGCCATTCGGCCATGGCCCGCAACACGAGCACGGCGACGATGCCGACGCCCACCGCGCCTGCGAGCGCCCCGAACACGAGCCCGGCGACGACGGCGAGCCCGCAATCGCCCGAGCAGCCGAGGTCGACGAGGCCGTACCCGATGATCCCGCCGAACGCGCCGGCGAGCACGACGCTCAGGAACGCGAGGACGTACGCGCCACGTGACGGAAGCCCGGCGGGAACGAGCGAGTCGCCGGGCTCACCCGGGTCACCCGCACCGTTGCTCGTCGGTTCGTCGTCCATCAGCGGGATCGTACGGCGGTCGACGGCTCGCCAACCATGCGCGTGCCACACTGACTGCATGGCCGAGACCGTGCGCGAATGGCAGGTCGCCGGCGCTCTCGTCGAGTCAGACGGTCGCTTGCTCTTCGTGCGCAACCAGCGGCGCGGCGGGTACGAGGACTGGAGCACGCCCGGCGGGGTCATCGACGCCGACGACAGCTCACTGCTCGACGGTCTGACCCGCGAGGTCGAGGAGGAGACCGGATTGCGGGTCACCTGCTGGGAGGGGCCGCTCTACGAGGTAGAGGCGGTGGCCCCGGATCTCGGCTGGGTCATGAGGTGCGAGGTCCACCGCGCCGTCGACTTCGAAGGTGAGGTGCGGGTGGCGGACCCCGACGGCATCGTGGTGGAGGCGGCGTTCGTCACCGCCGCCGACGCGGTCACGATGATCGAGCGCTGCCATCCGTGGGTGGGCGAGCCGATCGCCGAATGGCTCGCCGAGCAGTGGGGTCCCGAGAGCGTGCGCCGCTATTCCTACGAGGTCCGCGGCACGGCACGCGCCGAGCTCGAGGTGACGCGCACGGACCGCGATGACGCCGTCCGCGACTGACCTCACCATCCTCCATCTCGACCTCGATGCGTTCTACGCGTCGGTCGAGCAGCTTGCCGATCCTTCCCTGCGCGGCCGGCCGGTCATCGTCGGCGGGCTCGGGCGGCGAGGGGTCGTCGCCGCTGCCAGCTACGAGGCGCGCCGGTACGGCGTCCACTCGGCCATGCCCATGGGCCGTGCCCGGCGAGCATGCCCGGACGGGGTGTTCCTCGCGCCGCGTTTCGACGCCTACGGCGACGCCAGCCGATCGGTCATGGCGATCCTGCGCGAAGTCACGCCGCTGGTCGAGCCGCTCGCGCTCGACGAGGCATTCCTCGACGTGAGCGGCGCCCGACGGCTACTCGGCTCCGCGCCCGACATCGCCGTCGCCCTGCGGGACCGCATCAACGCCGAGACGGGGCTGGTGGCGTCGGTCGGAGTCGCGAGCACCAAGTTCGTCGCCAAGCTCGCGAGTGATCTCGCCAAGCCGGACGGGATGCTCGTCGTCGAAGCCGGGACCGAGATCGACTTCATCCATCCGCTCGAGGTGCGCAGGCTGTGGGGCGTCGGGCCGAAGACAGGGGAGCGGCTGGCGCAGCTGGGCGTGCGCACGATCGGCGACCTCGCCGCGCTCCCCGAGGAGACGCTCGTGCACGCGCTCGGCGACGCGCACGGTCGCCACTTGCACGCGCTGGCGTGGAACCGGGACGAGCGCCCCGTCGAACCGGAGCGGGCGGTGAAGTCGATCGGCCACGAGGAGACGTTCCCGACGGACATCACCGATCGGGAGACGCTCGGACGCGAGGTGCTGCGCATGGCGGAGCGCGTCGCCGAACGGCTCCGCGACGCCCGACAGGCGGGCCGGACCGTTCAGCTCAAGCTGCGCTACAAGGACTTCCGCACGATCACAAGGTCGCGAACGTTGCCCGAAGTGACGAACCTCGCGGCCGACATCGCCGCCGTCGCCCGTGCGCTGCTCGAGGCCGTCGACATCGGCGACGGGATCCGCCTGATCGGCGTCGCAATGCAGCAGCTGCACGCGGTCGACGGCAGGGACGACAGCGTCGCACCTGACCAGCTGCCGCTCGACATCGACGGCGGCGCGGCGCGTGGAAGCGACGGGCGGCGTCGCGCCGTCGAGGATTCGATGGACGCGGTGCGGCGGCGCTTCGGCGACGACGCCGTCGGCGCGGCCGCGTTGCTGGACCGTGGCGCGCACGTCGAGCCCGAGCGTGGAGGCCGCTCGTGATCCGCATCGGGATGATCGGATGCGGGCACATCGGGACGGTGCACTCCTTCGCACTCCGTCAGCTCGGCGACGCCGGCCTCGTCGACGCACGCGTCGTGGGGACCTTCGACACCGACCACGGGCGCGCCGCCGACCTCGCCCGCCATCATGACGCCCGCGCCTACGAGCAGCTCGACGACCTGCTCGGCGACGTCGACGTCGTGTGGGTGTGCACCTGGACCGCCGCACACCGCGACGCGGTGTGCGCGGCGGGGCAACGATCCCGCGCCGTCTTCTGCGAGAAGCCCCTGGCGCCGAACCTGGCGGAGGCCGAGCAGCTCGCGGGCGTGCTCGCTCGCGTTCCGCACCAGGTCGGGCTCGTGTTGCGGCACGCGCCCGTCTTCCGCGCCGCGGCCGACCTCGTCGCCGACGGCAGGTACGGGCGCCCGCTCGCCACCGTGCTCCGCGACGACCAGTACTTCCCGATCCAAGGCTTCTACGCGTCGGCGTGGCGCGCCGACGCAGCCAAGGCGGGGGGCGGGACGCTGCTCGAGCACTCGATCCACGACGTCGACGTGCTGCGCTGGGTGCTCGGCCCGGCCGCCGGCGAGCCCCGCGAGGTCACCGCGCACACCGCATCCATGTTCGAGCACCCCGGCATCGACGACGCGACGACCGTGACGTTCCGCTTCGCAGACGAGTCGACCGCGACGATCGTCAGCGTCTGGCACCAGATCCTCACGCGGGGCTCCCGGCGCCGCCTGGAGGTGTTCTGCGAGGACGCCTTGCTCTGGACCGACGACGACTACCTCGGACCCCTCCACGTCGAGACCCGGTATGGCGAGGAGCTCGTCGAGTCGTCGCCGCCGCAGTGGATCGACCGGTTCGAGCTCGCCGAGGCGCTCGCCAAGCCGCTGGCGCAGTACGCCGAGCCGAGCAAGGTCTTCCTCGACGCGCTGGCCCGGGACGGCGCCCGCGCCCAAGGCCATCCCGACGTCGACATCGCGATCGCGGCTCACCGGCTCGTCGACCGGGCCTATCAGTCCGCCGGCGCGGGCGGTCGACCGGTCCCGTGCGGCCCGGCGCTCGGATGATCATGGAACGCAGGCGCGTTGAGGGGGGTTGGACCGCGCGCGACAATGATCTGCACCCCAATAGATGGAGCACAACGCGCTGAGGCGCAAGAGGCGATTGAATGCCCCTCTCGGAAGACGAGCAGCGGATCCTCAAGGAGATCGAGGCCAACCTCAACGAGACCGATCCCCGCCTGGTCCAAGAGGTCTCCGAGACCACCCTCTACCGGCACTCGGCCCGAGCGATCAAGTGGGCGGTGTTCGGCTTCGTGGCCGGCCTCGCCCTCCTTCTCTTCACGTTCACCCGGGTGCTGCTGCTCGGGGTGGTCGGGTTCCTGGTCATGCTGGGATGCCTGCTGGTGATCGAGCGAAATGTCCGGAAGCTGGGGAAGGCAGGCCTCGAGAACCTCACCAGCTCGATGCGCACCGGGACGCTCAAGAACGCGTTCGGCAACGCCGGCCGCCGCTGGCGCGAGCGCTGGCGTCGCGACGACCCGTCCTGACCCGGAGTCGCCGTGAGCTTCACGGCCGCGCAGGCCGCCCGCTTGACCGGCTGCTCGCTGTCGCAGCTCACCTCGTGGGAGCGGCTGGGCCTCGTCGCGCCGCCCCCGGGCCGGACGCATCCGTACACGTTCCAGGACCTCGTCGCGCTCCGGGTCGTCGCCTCGCTCCTCGACGCCGGCCTCTCGCTCGCCCGCATCCGCCGCGCCGTCCAGTACCTCGTCGAATCGGGCGAGGACGTCGCGGCGCTGTCGCTCGTCACCGACGGCGACACGGTCTGGGCGTGCCGGGACGATGGACAGATCCTCGACGCGCTGCGCCACGGGCAGCTCGCCCTCTTCGTCGGTCTCGACCGCGTCACAGCCGATGTCGCAGCCGAGGTCCACGCCTTCGACGCCGAACGTCAAGAGTTCGTGGACGGGTTGCGCGACGGCGGGACCGTCGCCGACGCGACCGACGTGACCGGGCCGCCTCCTACCGGCGAAGCGGCGTCGGGTCGAGCCGGCGACGCCAGCGCTCCCGGACGCTCGCGCCGGCGCGCAGCGCCGCACTGACCGAGCTCGCGTCACGCCACGCCTGTTTGGCGACCTCGGCGTCCGGCGTCACCGATCCGTACCGAGCCGCGCTGTAGCTCTCCGCGAGGTGCCGCAGTGGCGCACCGGCGGCGTCCGGGACGCGCGCGGGCGCCAGCTCGGCGAGCTCGAGTGGTGTGCGCGCCGGCTGGCGCTCGACACCTGCCTCGCCCAGCCGGTCGAGCACCTCCTCCCACGCGCCGGTGATCGCGGTCGCCGGATCCGGATCATCGCGACGACGACCGCGGCGGCGGCGCTTGGCGAGGATGATCGCCACGGCGACGCCCGCGGCGCCGACGATCGCGCCGGCGAGGAGCGCCATCGCGATCTTCCAGTCGAAGGTGAATCCTCCCCGGCCGCGCCCTGCGGCCGGCGCGTCGATGTCGACCTGCGCCGTGCCGCGCGGCGCCGGGGCGGCGCTGGTGCTCGGCGCAGATCCGACCGGCGTGCTCGTCGCCGGCGTGGGCGTGGTGGGCGCCGACGGTGTCGTCACGCGCGCGCCCCCCGGGAGCCGGCTGCCGCCGGGCAGATCGCTGTCGGGCGTGGGCTCGAAGCGCGTCCAACCGACCCCAGCGAGCCACACCTCACCCCAGGCGTGTGCGTCCTCCGACGTGACGCGGTAGAGGTTGGAGATGGTGTCGTATCGGCCGGGCGTGTACCCGACTGCGACGCGCGCCGGAAGCCCGGCGGCGCGGGCCATGGCGGTGAAGCTGCTGGCGAACTGCACGCAGAAGCCGGTGCGGCTCTGCAGGAACTGACTGATGGCGTTCTGGCTCTGCGCGTCGGGCCCGAGGTCGACGTCGAGCGAGTAATGAAAACCCTGGGCCGGGTCGAGGAAGAACTGCTCCAGCGCGCGAGCGCGGTCGTATGGGGTGCCGGCGCCGGCGGTGATCGCCAGGGCCGTGTCGCGCACGTCGGCGGGGAAGTCGGCAGGGAGCCTCGTGTAGCCGCGCATCTCCGCCGGGAGCGGCACGTTGGTGCCGTCGACCTGCGCGGTGGTGAGCGTCGTCGGCGGTTGCCGCGAACCGACGGTGTACGTGAGGTCGCTCACGTCCGATCGGTTCGAGACCAAGGTGCTCGACGCCTTCACGACGAGCGGGTCGTCGCCTCCTTCGACCTGCACCGGCTCGTACGCGGCGGGGAGCCATCGGTCGGCGAGGCCCGTGATGTGGAACTCCTGGCGCAACATCGTGCTGTCGACAGGCGCGTGGAGCCCGTCCTGCACCTCGTCGTTGCCCTGGGCGGCGAGCGTCCATTGACCACCGTTCGTGCTCTCGTACCGGTCCAACGCGGCAACGCGCCAGTAGTCCTCGCTCGGTGAGCGCACGGTGAACACCTCGACCCGGCCTCGCCCGACGAAGTCCTCGCCGATGCGGGCCAGCGGGGGCTCGACGCGGTAGCTGCGGTCGCGCGGCCCGAGGCCGCGCACGTCGATGAGCGGATCGGCGTCCGCGCCGGGGAGCGCCGGGCCGACCACCAGAGCGCCAACGACGGCGACGGCACCGGCGAGGGCGCCGAGGGTCATGACCGTCGTGCCGGCTCGCACGCGCCGGCCGGAGAACGGCGTCCGACCCCGTCCGACGAGCGACTGGTGCTGCACCAGCAGGAACAACAGCGCCGCGACAAGGAAGCCGGCGGTGGTGCGGGTCGCCAGCGAGTCGGTCCCGAGCGTCGACGCCCAGACGAACACGGCGAGCGCGGGGGCGACGGCACCGATCGTGGCGCGTCGCCAGAACGCGAGCGCGTCCGCGGTCGCGGCCATGGCCCACACGACGAGGACGGAGAGCACGATCGCGCCGTTCGTGGCCGGCGCTGGCACGACGGCGGTGCGCAGCTCGTGCACGCCGTCGCCCAGCCGGTCGGCGAGGACCCGGAAGGTGTCGGCGGTCGGGATGCCGTACAGCGTCGTGTGCGGCGCCTGGAACCAGATCAGGTACACGGCCAGCCCGGTCATCGACAGCGAGAGCGCGTCGACGAGCGACCAGCCGCGCGTGCGCGCCACGAAGCCGAGGAGGTGCGCCAGCAGCACCGCGCCGACCGCGGGCAGCACGAACCGCCCGGACGCGAAGACGCGTCCGAGGGTCAGGACCGCCGCGGTGCTCAGCGCGGCGAGCGCGAGCGTGGCGAGCGCGGAGGAGGTGCGAGATGCCATCGGGTCATTGCCTGGTTCCAGGCGGTCGGGAAGGGTGTCCGGGACGCGTCGACGGCGACGAGCCCGGACCACGTGACGAGCGCGGGCGGCGGTTGCGTGCCGGGGCGGGTGGCGACCATGACCACGGTGCCGTGAGCCGTGAGCGCGCCGAGCGCGTCGAGCTCGACCGCACCCAGAGAGCCGACGACCGCCACGACCAGCGCGGCGCGCCGGTGGGCCCGAAGCGACGCGAGCAGGCCGGCCAGGTGGTCCTCGCCTCCGGGCTGGATCGTCGCGAGCCGGTCCATCACGGCCCACCCTGCGCGTGCCGTCGGCGCGCCGAGCGACTGGCCGTTGCTCGCGATCACCTCGACGCGGCGGCGCATCCTCGTGAGGCGGTCGACGACCGATGCCGTGGCCTCGATCGCGGTCTCGAACGACTTGGCGTCATGAGCGCCGGGCCGGGTGTCGAGCACGACGATCGCGCGGGCGCGCCACTGGGCCTCGTCCTGGCGGATCATGAGATCCCCGACCCGAGCCGTCGAGCGCCAGTGCACGCGCCGCAGGTCGTCGCCGACCTCGTACTCCCGCAGCGTGAGGAAGTCCTCGCCGTCGGCGGCCTGGGCGCGCGCGTGCGCCGTCTCGACCGACGCGACGAGCCGGCCGCCCGCTTGGCGCGGGGCGAGGATGTCGTGCACGCGGGGGCACACGAGGACCTCACCGAGCGCCGTGAGCGTCCACGTGCGCCGGGCGAGCCCGAACGGGTCCGACGCCGACACCGCCAGCGGGCCGATCCGGAACCGGCCCCGGCGGTTGGTGGGCAGGCGGTAGGCGGCCTTCGCCGTCTCCCCGGGCGGGAGTGGCGGCAGCACGAAGCGGGCGGCGCGGTGGCCGTCATCGAACACGTCGGTGACGGTCAGCAGGGGCGTCGCCCGCTCAGAGCGGTTTGCGATCGTGAGGTCGACGCGTCCGTCGCCGCCCACGTACAGACGCGCCGGCCGGACCGAGCGGCGGGCGACGAGCTCGTAGCGGCGCGACCGCGCCCACACCATGCTCGTGATCAGCAGCAGCGCGATGCCTGTCGTGAGGATCCACAGCTCCACTGTGCCGAGCAGGCGACCGGCCACGGCCAACCCGAGCGCGGCCCCGGCCAGGCTCCAGCCCCGGCGGGTGAGGACGCGCGGCGACGGGCGCATCGGTGCTCAGCCGGTGGCGCCCGGTACCGGTACCGAGGCGAGCAACTCCCGAACGACGTCGCCGGGCCCCGCGCCCCGAAGCTGCGCGTCGGGCGCGAGGAGCAACCGGTGCTCGAGGACCGCGAGCGCAAGGCGCTTGATGTCGTCGGGGACGACGTAGTCGCGCCCGATGCTGGCCGCGAGCGCGCGGGCGGCGCGCTGGAGCGCGAGTGCACCCCGAGGGCTGACACCGAGGGCGAGGTCGCGATGCTGGCGGGTCGCGGTGACGAGGTCGACGATGTACGCCTTCAGATTGTCGGCGACGTGCACGTCGGCGACGGCGCGGGCGGCGGCGACGATCTCGGCCGCTGACGTCACCGGCGCGAGCTCCTCCACGCTGACGTGGCTGCCGTGGGTGTCGAGGATGGCGCGCTCGGCGTCGTGGCTCGGGTAACCCATCTGGATGCGCATGAGGAACCGGTCGAGCTGCGCCTCAGGGAGGGGATAGGTGCCCTCGAGCTCGATCGGGTTCTGGGTCGCGATCACCATGAACGGTCGCGGAAGGCCATAGGTCTGCGTGTCCACGGTGACCTGGCGCTCCTCCATGGCTTCCAGCAGCGCGGATTGCGTCTTGGGGGAGGCGCGGTTGATCTCGTCGGCGAGGACGACGTCGGCGAACACCCCGCCGGGCCGGAACTCGAACTCGTTGGCGACTCGGTTCCACACCGACACGCCCGTCACGTCGGACGGGAGCAGGTCGGGCGTGAACTGGATCCGGCTCCACGTCCCGTCGATCGAGCGGGCGAGGGCCTTCGCCATCGACGTCTTGCCGACGCCCGGCACGTCTTCGATGAGCAAATGCCCCTCGGCGAACAGGCACACCAGTGCGAGTCGCACTGGCTCCCGCTTCCCTTGGATCACGTGCTCGACGTTGGCGAGCAGGGCGTCGAACAGGGCTCCGAAGGACGTGTGACGCGGAGCCGGTGCGGTCTGCACGGCGATCAGCCTAAAGGGTGGGCACCGACGGCCGGGCCCGGCCCGGCACAATCAGACCATGACGGGCGGCCCTCGCTTCTGGACCGGCGCCGCGCTCGAGCTGGCGCGCCACCCGTCGCTGTGGCCGACCGCGGTCGCGCAGGCGGGAAGGCTCGCCCGCCCGCGCTGGTGGCGCCGCCCGCCGTTCCTGCCGGTCCCGCACCGTGACTACCTCCACCACCGCCTGGAGACGCAGTACGGCTGGGACGGCGAGCCCGAGCCCGACGATGTGATCACGTACCTCGAATGGTGCCGTCAGATGACGCGTCTTCGGCGCGGCACGCGCCGGTAGACTGCCGCCGCACGGCGAGAGCCGGAGAAGGAGGTCTCGAACGCTTGGGGAGAGCGCTGCTGCTCAACGCCAGCTTCGAGCCGCTCTGCGTCGTGCCGATGCGCAGGGCGGTCGTTCTCGTGCTGAAGGACAAGGCCGAGATCATCGCCCGCAACGGGGGTGAGCTCCACTCCGAGCGCGCCGCCCTTCCCATCCCCTCCGTGATCCGCCTCGTGCACTTCGTGCGGGTGCCGTTCCGCAACCGGGTCCCGCTCTCACGGCGCGCCGTCTTCGCCCGCGACCGCCACCGCTGCCAGTACTGCAACCACGGCGCCGAGAACATCGACCACGTCGTGCCCCGGTCCCGGGGCGGCGAGCACACCTGGGACAACGTCGTCGCCTCCTGCCGCGCCTGCAACGCGCGCAAGGAGGACCGCCTGCCCCAGGAGTGCGGCCTCTCCCTCCGCCGCCACCCCCGGGCGCCGCACGCGTCCCTCTGGCTGACCGCCACCGTCGGCTCCATCGACCCCCTCTGGGAGCCCTACCTCCCCAACGGCAACGGCGACCGCGTCGTCGCCTAACCCGGTCCAGCCCCCACTCGCTCACCGGGGCTTAGCCCGGAGTTGCCGCGCGCTGTGCGCACGCGCAGTGCGGGCGCCGCACGGCCGACCGGGTCCGGCGGACCGGCACCGCTGATCCGGCCGAGCCCCTGCTCGCCTCGCTCCGCTCGGCTCGGGTCTCCGACCCGGGTCTCGGCCGGGCGGGCCGGATTGTCCGGCGGCCCGGCCGCCCATGCGGCGCCCCACACCTTCCCCCCTGGTGGCGTGTCCGGTCGTCGCGGGGCGGCGAGTGGGTGCCAGAGGGTTGACCTGTGGGGAAGTGGGGCGTAGGGTGGCGCGAAGTGGAGGACGGGGGAGCGATTCGCCGTCCTTGGGGCGACAACCGATGGGCGAGGGAGCCAGATGTTCCTCGGGGAGTACCAGCACTCCCTGGACGCCAAAGGGCGGGTGATCCTGCCCTCGAAGTACCGCGACCAACTGTCGGGTGGCGCCTACGTGACCAAGGGGAGGGGCGGTTGCCTCTCCGTGTACGCGGGGCAGGAGTTCGGTGAGGTGGCAGACCGGGTGCGAGAGGCCTCGAAGCGAGGTCGACGGGAGCTCGACGCCGCCCGATCGTTCTTCGCCGGCACCGCCGAGGTCACGCCGGACAAGCAGGGCCGCATCGCGATCCCGCAGCACCTGCGGGAGTACGCGGGGCTCGATCGGGACGTCGTCGTGGCCGGGGTCTTCTCCCGGGTCGAGATCTGGGATGGGCGCCGGTGGTCGGAACGTGACCGGGAGGGTGAGCACAGCCTCAACGAGTCCGACGAGCTGCCCGACTTCGGGATCTGACGAGAGCGACAGCAAGGCACGAGCACAGAGCAGTTGACAATCGAAGGTGAGGTCCTCACGGGCCTGCCACCAGCCCCCTGGGCGACACGGTTGAGAGCCCCTACTCCGCCCGCTTTCCAACCGAGTCGATTCGGGGAGACAACCGAGCGGCTGTCGTTGTCCGGGGGGCTGGTCGCAGGCCCGGGAGCGCACGAGGGGTCGCAGTGCCGGAGTTCGAACATCAGCCGGTGATGGGCCGGGAGGTCGTCGAGCTCCTGGCCCCGGTCCCGCCCGGGCTGATCGTCGATGCGACGGTTGGCGGCGGCGGGCACGCCCGCCTCGTGCTGGAGGCCCGGGACGACGTGCGCGTCCTCGGCATCGACCGTGACCCGGACGCCGTGACGGCGGCCCGGGACGCCCTGGCGGGATTCGGGTCGCGAGCCCGGGTCGAGCGAGGTGGGTTCGAGGCCCTTGCCGGGATCGTGAGCACCGAACGCGAGGGGAACATCGTGGGGATCTTGTTCGACTTGGGCGTCAGCAGCCCGCAGCTCGACCGGAGCGAGCGCGGCTTCTCCTATTGGTCCGACGCGCCTCTCGACATGCGCATGGACAGCGCCCAGGAGCTGACCGCCGCGGAGGTCGTGAACACCTACGCCGAGGATGATCTCGCCGCGATCATCGCCGGAAACGGCGAGGAGCGATTCGCGCGGCGGATCGCCCACGCCATCGTCGCTGCCCGGCCGTTGCACACCACGGGCGAGCTGGTGGACGCGATCAGGGCCGGCATCCCGGCGCCGGCGCGACGGCGCGGGCGCCACCCGGCGCGCCGCACCTTCCAGGCGATCCGCATGGAGGTCAACCGCGAGCTGCCGAACCTCGCCGCCGGCCTGGACGAGTCGGTGCACCTGCTCATTCCGGGCGGTCGCGTCCTCGTCATCGCGTACCACTCACTCGAGGACCGCCTGGTGAAGCGGCGGTTCGCCACCTGGGCAGGACGCGACGACCCCGAGCCCCCCGGCATGCCCGTCACGAGACCACGGAACCCCCTGGTGCGCCTGCTCACGCGCCGGCCTCGCCGGCCCGACGCCGATGAGGTCGCCGAGAATCCGCGGTCGGCCAGCGCGCGTCTGCGGGCGATCGAGAAGATCCGAACGTCATGAGCAGCTCTGCCACCGCACTCCGAGCGCGTCCGGCCGCGCGACGTACGCCAACGACGTCGCGCGGCGCGCGGCCGGCCACGCTTCGGGCCCCGTCGAGCACACGGCGGCCGCGCTTGCGCGTCGTCGACAACGCGGCCCGTGCCCAGAACCGCCGAGTTCGGCGAGTCGCCTGGCTACTTGGCGCGCTCGTCGTCATCGCGCTGTTCGCCGCCGTCGCCTTCCACGTGCAGCTCGCGGAGGGCCAGCTCCAACTGGACCGCCTCGAGCGCCAGACGGCCGCGGCACGCGAGCAATACCAGCAGCTGCGCTTGCAATACGCGCAGCAGTCTTCGCCGGCGGCCGTCGTCGACCGCGCCACCGCTTTGGGCATGGTGCGCGCGGGCGACGTGCCCACGTACCTCACGGTGCCCGACGCGCCGTCCTCCACCCCGGCGCCGGACCAGCCGTCCACGACCTTGCAAGAGGGGTGGAAGAAGGTGAAACCCCACCTTGGCACCCAGCCGTGACGCGGGCATGGCCGGCGTCCGCCGGCGAGAGGTCCGGGGCGGGCTCACGAGGCTCGGGACCGCGGCCGGCGCCGTCCGCGCCCGTCCGCGCCCGCGCACACGCACAGAAGGTCGCACGCGCACGCCGAGCCCCGCTCGGAGGACCGCGCGACAGACGCGAGCGCGGGTCCAACCCGGACGTCGCGCCCCCCGCCCCCAACCTGTCCGCCGGTCGCCTCGCCCCCGACCGCCGCGCCGCCCCGTGGTGGGGCCGTTCCTCCGGCGCGCCGCACGCATCACGCTCCTCGTTGCACAGGAGCAGGTCGCGCGCCACCGGGTCCGGCGCCGGAAGCGGCAAGCGAAGCTGCGCACCTGGCGGCCGCGGCCGGGCGCGACTCGTCGTCGCCTGATCGCCGTCCTCGTCGCGCTGGTCCTGGTGTTCCTCGCCGTCGGTGCGCGGCTCGTCGATCTCCAGGCGTTCGGACAGGAGCGGTACGCGCAGCTCGGTCTCGACCAGCGGGTCCGCAAGGTGCAGCTCGCCGCCGAGCGCGGCAGCGTGTTCGACCGGAACGGCCACGACCTCGCGGCGTCCGTGCCCCAGCAGACCGTGTGGGCCGACCCGCGTGTCGTGAAGGACCCCGCCGGCTACGCAGCCCAGCTCGCGCCGATCGTGGGTACCGACGAGGCGTCGCTTCGTGAGCGCCTGTCGCAGGGCGACAAGGGATTCGTGTACGTCGCCCGCAAGGTCGACGGGCCGACGATGATGAAGGTGAAGGCGCTGGCGCTCCCGGGCGTCAACTTCGTCCCCGAGTCGAAGCGCTTCTACCCGGACGGCGCGCTCGCCGCCCCGGTGCTCGGCTTCGTCGGGACCGACAACAGCGGGCTCGGCGGGCTCGAGGCCCAGTACAACGACCGCCTGGCCGGGAAGCGAGGGGAGCTCCAGGTCGAGCTGGACCCGCAGGGCCGGCAGCTCCCGGGCGGTCAGCGCCAGGTGGCGGAGTCGCAGCGCGGCGGCGACCTCGTGCTCACGATCGACCAGGGCCTGCAGTACGAATCGGAGCAGGTGCTGGCGGAGGAAGTCGGCAACGCGAACGCCAAGGGCGGCATGGCGATCGTGATGGACGTGGCGTCCGGCAACGTCCTGTCGATGGCGAACGTGGAGGGCGCGGGACCGGGCCATCCGGCGCGCCCGGCGCCGGCCGACCAGCGCAACCGGCCGGTCGTCGACGTATACGAGCCGGGCTCGACGAACAAGGTGATCACGGTGGCCGGCGCGCTGGAAGACGGTGTGGCCGGCGCCGACTCGGTGTTCCAGACTCCCGGCCAGCTGACCGTGGGCGGCACCGACTACAAGGACGAGGCGTCGCACCCCTCGTCGATGCAGGTCCGCGACATCGTGCGCCTGTCGTCCAACGTCGGGACGATCCAGATCGCACGGAAGCTCGGCAAGGAGCGCTTCGACGCCTACCTGCGCGCGTTCGGGTTCGGCCAGCCGACCGGCCTCGGCTTCCCAGGCGAAGCGAACGGCCTCGTGCTCCCGCTGTCGCAGTACAACGACACCAGCCTGGCCTCGATGCCGATCGGCAACGGGCTCGCTGTCACCGCGATGCAGATGCTCGACGTCTACACGACGATCGCCAACGGCGGCGCGACCCGTCCGCCCCGGCTGGTGGCGGCGACGGTCGGCAAGGACGGCACCCGCCACGACGAGCCGATGCCGGAAACGCGACAGGTCGTCTCGCCCACGACCGCCGCCACGATGCGAACGATGCTCCAGGACGTCGTGGCCAACGGCACCGGCACGAAGGCGCAGATCCCCGGCTACGACGTGGCGGGCAAGACCGGCACGGCGCGCAAGCCGCCGTACGACAAGCCGCCGTACAAGTACGTCGCTTCGTTCGCCGGGTTCGCGCCCGCCAACGCGCCGCGGCTGGCGGCGATCGTCGTGCTCGACGAGCCGCAGAGCAACTACTTCGGCGGCCAGGTAGCGGCGCCCATCTTCTCCCGCATCATGGAGTACGCGCTGCGCCTCGAGCGGGTCCTGCCGAACGGCACACCGACGCCGCCGCCCGCCGCGAAGGGCGACTCCGCCGCTCCGGCCGATACATTGACCTCTTCCCCATGAAGCAGCGGGAGGACGGCCCGTGCGCCTGCACGAGCTCCTCGGCGGAATCGGCGTTCTGGGGTGGGTGGGGGACCGGGGCGTCGAAGTGAGTGCCATCACGCACGACAGTCGCCGCGCCGTGCGCGGAAGCTGCTTCGCGTGCATTCCGGGTGCGGTGACCGACGGCCACCTGCACGCGGGCGCGGCCGTTGACGCCGGCGCCATCGCGTTGCTCGTCGAGCGCGAGCTCGACCTCCCCGTCGCGCAGGCTCGGGTGGCCGGTGTCCGCGCCGCGCTCGGCCCGGCGGCCGCTGCGCTCTACGACCATCCGTCTCGACGGCTCCGCTGCCTCGGAGTGACGGGGACGAACGGCAAGACCACCGTCACGTACCTGCTCGAGGCGATCGCCCGGGCCGCCGGCCAACGTGTGGGTCTCATCGGGACGGTCGGCGCGCGCGTCGACGGCGCCCCGCTGCCGCTCGAGCGGACCACCCCCGAGGCCGACGACCTCCAGGCGATCCTCGCCCGCATGCGCGACGAGGACGTGCGCACGGTCGCGCTCGAGGTCTCGTCGCACGCGCTCGAGCAACATCGCGTCGACGGGACGTGGTTCGCCGCCGCGTGCTTCACGAACTTGAGCCAGGACCACCTCGACTACCACGGCTCGATGGCGTCGTACTTCGAGGCCAAGGCGCGTCTGTTCGACCCGACCCGCACGGCGGCCGCGGCGGTGAACGTCGACGACCGCAACGGGATCGAGATCGCCCGCCGTGCGAGCGACGCCGGCCTGCCCGTGCTCACGTTCGCCGGGTCCGACGAGCGGCGCAGCACGCGTGTCGAAGTCGTCGCCGAGGACGTGGAGTTGAGCAACTCCGGGACCCGCTTCGTGCTGGCCACGCGCCGGACCGGCGCGCGAGCCGCCGTTGCGTCGCCACTGCTCGGCCGGTTCAACGTGAGCAACGCGCTGGCGGCCGCGGCAACTGCTCTCGCGTCCGGCCTGCCGTTCGACGCGGTTGTGGCCGGGCTCCAGGCGCCGCTCGCGATCCCGGGCCGCCTCGAGCGCGTCCTGGTCTCCCCCGATCAGCCGTTCACAGTCCTCGTGGACTACGCGCACACGCCCGACGCGCTCGAGCGAGTGCTCGACACGGCGCGGCGGCTCGTGCCGGGCAGCCGCGTGGTGCTCGTCTTCGGGGCCGGCGGCGACCGGGATCGCCAGAAGCGCCCCGCCATGGGTCGCGCCGCGGCCGGCGGTGCCGACGTGGTCGTGCTTACATCAGACAATCCGCGCTCGGAGGAACCCGAGCAGATCGCCGGTGCGGTGCTCGACGGGCTGCGCGACGGGCCCGCGCGCGTCGTCGTCGAGCTCGACCGACGCGCGGCCATCCGCGAGGCGATGCGAGACGCGACACCGGGCGATGTAGTGGTGATCGCCGGGAAGGGTCACGAGACCGGTCAGACCATCGGAGAGCGGACCGTGCCCTTCGACGACCGCGTCGTCGCGCGCGAGGAGCTGGAGGCGCTCGAATGCGCCTGAACGCGAAGGACGTCCTCGAGGCGACGGATGGCGATCTGATCGGGACCGCCACCGCCGCGGCCGACTCGTACGCGATCGACACCCGGCGCCTCGCCGCCGGCGGCTGCTTCGTCGCGTTGCAAGGCGAACGCGACGGCAACGACTTCGTCGCCGACGCGTGGGCGCGCGGCGCGACGATCACCGTCGTCACCCGACCTCCGGACGAGGTCCCCGAAGGGTGCGCGGCCGTCCACGTGCGCGACTCGCTGGCTGCGCTGGGATCGTTGGGACGCGTCGCCCGGAGCCGGCTGGCGGCGGCGACTGTCGTCGGCATCACCGGCTCGGCGGGCAAGACTGCGACGAAGGATCTCCTGGCGGCCGCGCTCACCCCGACGCATCGCGTGCACGCGAGCCCCGCGTCGTACAACAACGAGGCCGGGGTCCCGCTGACGCTGCTCGAAGCGCCTGAGGACACCGAGGTCGTCGTGATCGAGATGGGTGCCAGATTCGCCGGCAACATCACCGAGCTATGTGCGATCGCCGAACCGCAGGTCGGTGTGATCACGCACGTCGGAATGGCGCACGCCGGGCTCCTCGGCGGTCGGGAGGGCATCGCCCGCGTGAAGGGTGAGCTGCTCGAGGCGCTCGACCGCCACGGAACCGCCGTCCTCGACGCCGGAGATGTGTTCACGCCCGCGCTTGCAGGGCGGACACGCGCCCGGGTGGTCACGGTCGGCGTCGGCGCCGTGCCGGGGGCGACCATCCGCGCCGTCGACGTCGTCCTCGACGACGAGCTGCGCCCGCGATTCAAGCTCGTCACACCCTGGGGCTCGACGCCCGTGTGCCTCTCGATGCGAGGTGAACGGCAAGCCGTGAACGCGGCCATGGCAGCTGCGGTCGCCCTCGAGCTGGGCGCACCCCTCGAGCGGGTCGCCGACGGCCTCGCGCGCGCCCAGACAGCGGCGTGGCGGATGGACGTGACCCGCACCGACGAAGGCATCACGGTCGTCAACGACGCGTACAACGCCAGCCCCACGTCCATGGCGGCGGCGCTGCGCTCGTTCCGGTACCTCGCGGCCGACAAGCGTCGCATCGCCGTCCTGGGTGAGATGCTCGAGCTCGGCGACCACGCACGCGCCGAGCACCAGAAGGTGGGGCGCCTTGCCGTCGCATCGGACGTCGACGTCGTGATCGCAGTCGGCGCCGGCGCGCGAGCAATCGCCGACGGTGCCCGCTTGGCCGGCGCCGGGCGCGCGCAGGTGATCGAGGTCGAGGACGCCGACGCAGCCGTCGTGGCCGTGGCCGGTCTGGCCCGCTCCGGGGACGCGGTGCTCGTCAAGGCCAGCCGCGCCGTGGGGCTCGAACGCGTGGCCGAGGTCCTCACCGCGGCGGTCGGTGCATGATTGCGCTGCTCCTGTCGGCGTCGGTCGCGTTCCTGCTCAGCGTGTTCGGGACACCCTTTCTGATCCGGGTCCTGCGGGCGCGCGAGATCGGCCAGACGATTCGCGACGACGGGCCGTTCAAGCACCCGCACATGGCGAAAGCCGGGACGCCGACGATGGGCGGCATCGCCATCATCGGGAGCGCGTTCGTCGGATACGTGGTCGCGCATATCCGCACGGAGCAGCTCAAGTTCGCGCGCGCCGGGGTCACGCTGATGCTGCTGATCGTCGCTCTCGGCGCGGTCGGGTTCATCGACGACTACCTGGGAGTGCGGAAGCACCGGAACCTCGGGCTGCGGAAGCGGGGCAAGTCGTCCGGCCTGCTCGCGGTGGCGGCCGGCTTCGCACTCCTGGCGCTGCGCTACGTCGACACGTCGACGAACTTGTCGTTCACGCGTCTCATCGACCTCGACCTCGGGACGTGGATCTGGGCGGTGTGGGCGATCTTCATCATCGTCGGCTCGGCGAACGCCGTGAACATCACCGACGGCATGGACGGCCTCGCCGCCGGCGCCGCCACCCTCGTGTTCTTCGCGTTCACGGTCATCGCGTTCTGGCAGTTCCGGCACCCGGCCGTGTACGGGTCGCTGGGAATGGCGACCGCGCCCGGGGGCTTCGCCGCCAGCTCGCTCGACCTCGCCGTGGTGGCGGCGGGAATGGCCGGCGCGTGCGCCGGCTTCCTGTGGTGGAACGCCGCGCCCGCGCGCGTCTTCATGGGTGATACCGGTTCGCTCGCCATCGGCGGCGGCATGGCGGGCCTCGCGTTGCTGACCCACACGGACCTGCTGTTGCCGATACTTGGCGGACTGTTCGTGGTCGAGACGCTGAGCGTGATCGCGCAGGTCGTCGCGTTCCGCGGCTTCCATCGACGCGTGCTCCGCATGGCGCCCATCCACCACCACTACGAGGTCGGCGGCTGGCCCGAGTTCACGGTGATCGTGCGCTTCTGGCTGTTCGGCGGACTGTGCGTCGCGTTCGGGCTCGGGTTGTTCTACGCCGACTTCATCCGCATCCCCGGAGTGATCGATTGAGTCGCGTCCTCGTGCTCGGGTTGGGTGTGACCGGTGACGCGGTCGTACGCCACCGCGCTGCCGCCGGCGACGACGTCACCGTGGTCGAGGACGGCCCGACCGGCGAGGACGCGTACCGGGACCGGGTCGCGACCGCCGTCGCGGCCGGCGCTGCGATCGTCGAGCACCCTGCCCCTGCTCGTCTCACCGAGCTCGTACGCAGTGCCGACATCGTCGTGCCCAGTCCCGGCGTGCCGCTCCGGCACCCGGCGCTCGTGACTGCGAGAGAGGCCGGCGTCGCCGTCCGGGCCGAGATCGATCTCGCCGCCGAGCTGGCGGCGGCTCGGGGAAAGCTCCTCGTCGCCGTCACCGGGACGAACGGAAAGACGACGGTGACGACGTTGATCACCGCCATGCTCGACAGCCCGGGTGGCGCCGCGCTCGGAGCCGGCAACATCGGGCTCCCCCTTCTCGACGCCGCGGACTCGGACGCCCGCGCGCTCGTGGTCGAGGTGTCCTCGTTCCAGCTTGCATGCACGACCGAGGCGTTCCGGCCCCGCGTCGCTGTTCTCCTCAACGTCGCCCCCGACCATCTCGACTGGCACGGGTCGTTCGACGCATACGTGGCGGCGAAGGCGCAGGTGTTCGCACACCAACGCGACAGAGATCGGCTGGTGTTCAACGGGGACGACGACGTCGCGTCGGGCTTGGCGAAGACCGCACCGGCGCAACGCGTCGGGTTCACCCTGGAGTCGCGGCCCGACATGTTCCGAATCGAAGGCGGCTTGTTCGTCGACCCGGCGGGGGAGGCCTTTGCAGACGTCGACGACCTGGCGGTGAGCGCGCCGCACGACCGCGCCAACGCGCTTGCGGCTGCCGCGGCCGCGTTCGCCGTGGGCGCGACGCGCGAGCGCGTCGAACGCGCGCTGCGCGAGTACCCGAGGCTCCACCACCGCGTCGCGCGCATCGGCAACACTGGTGGAGTGCAGTACTACAACGACTCGAAGGCCACGAACCCGCACGCGACTCTCTCCGCGGTCGCCGCGTTCGGCGAGATCGACGGAAAAGTCGTGCTGATCGCCGGCGGTCGTAACAAGGGTCTCGACCTGTCGGTACTGCGACCGCTCGCTCCGCGCCTGCGCGCCGTCGTCGCCATCGGTGAAGCCGCGGGCGAGGTGGAGCGCACGTTCGCGGACGCGGTGCCGGTCACGCAGGCCGCGTCGATGGGTGTGGCTGTCGCTGCCGCGGCCCGGCAAGCCCAACCCGGTGACGTCGTCCTCCTCTCGCCGGCGTGCGCGTCGTTCGACTGGTACCCGAGCTACTCGGCGCGCGGCAACGATTTCGCCCGTGAGGTCGAGCGCCTGAGCGAGCGGGGTGTCGCGTGACGGCGGCGACCGCGACGGCGACGCTGGGGGCGCTCCGGCGGCGTTGGGTCATCGCGGGCGCCGCTCGCCCGCCGAACTACCTGCTGCTGGTCGCGACGGTCGGCGTGCTCAACGTCGTCGGCGGCGTCATGGTGCTGTCTGCGTCGTCGGTCGCGTCGCTCACCGACTACGGGTCGGCGTGGTACTTCTTCGAGCGCCAAGTGGCCTGGATCGCGGTGGCGGCGGTCGCGTTCATGGTGACGGCGCGCATCGACTACCACGCGTGGCGCAAGTGCGTGCGGCCGCTGCTCGTCGTGAGCGTCGTCCTCCTCTTCGCGGTGCTGATCCCCGGCGTCGGCGTGGAGGTCGCCGGGTCTCGACGGTGGCTCGGCGGCGACCTGCTCCGGTTCCAACCGACCGAGATCGCCAAGCTGGCGCTCCTCGTGTACGCCGCCGACCTCCTGGCCCGCCGGGCCAAGGATCTGCAGGACTGGCGTCGCGTCCTCCGACCAGTCCTGATCGTCCTCGCCGTGATCTGCGCGCTCGTCCTGCGCGAGCCCGACCTCGACTCGACGATCGTGCTCGGGCTGATCGCGTTCACCGTCCTCGTCGCCGGCGGAGTCCGCGCCCGGCACCTCACCCTCGTCGGCGGGGCCGCGGTCATCGCGGGAGCCGTGCTGGCGGTGGCCGAGCCGTACCGGCGGGCGCGCGTTTTCGCGTTCCTGAACCCCTCGTCCGACGCGTCGAACGCGACGTACCAGATCTCGCAGTCGCTCATCGCGATCGGCAGTGGCGGATGGACGGGCGTCGGGCTCGGCGCCGGAAGAGCCAAGTGGCTGTTCCTGCCGAACGCGCACACCGACTTCATCTTCGCGATCATCGGCGAAGAGCTCGGCTTGGTGGGCTGCATGCTCGTCGTGGGCTTGTTCGTCGCGTTCGCCGTCCTCGGGACCCGCACCGCGTTGGGGGCACCCGACCGTTTCGGGATGCTGCTGGCCGCCGGCATCACCGCGTGGGTGGTCGGCCAGGCCGCGATCAACATCAGTGCTGTCATCGGCCTGTTGCCGGTTTCGGGGATCCCGCTCCCGTTCATCTCCTTCGGCGGCTCCGCTCTCGTGTTCACGATGGTGGCGGCCGGCATGCTCGGGAACGTCGCCCGCCAGGCGCGGTGACGCGAGCTGCGGATCCGGATGGCGAGGTCTTCGCGGTGATCACCGGCGGCGGGACCGGCGGCCACGTGTACCCGGCCCTCGCACTGGCCGATGCGCTCGCGGCGCGCGGCCACCCGCGGAACGCGATCCGGTTCGTCGGCGCACGGCGCGGGCTCGAAGCGCGCATCGTCCCGGAAGCCGGATACGCGATCGAGCTGCTGCCTGGACGCGGACTCCAGCGTCGTCTCACGGTCGCGAACGTTCGCGCCGGTTGGGACACGCTCACTGCGTTCGCGCACGCCCGCGGCATCGTGCGGAAGACACGGCCTTCCGTCGTGGTCGGCGTCGGGGGATACGCCTCGCTGCCGACCCTCGTGGCGGCGCGTCTGCGACGCGTTCCTGCGGTCGTGCACGAGCAGAACGCTGCCCCGGGTCTCTCCAACCGCGTGGCCGTCCGCATGGGCGCCCGCGCCGCCGTGTCGCTGCCCGGGACCCCGCTCCGTGGCGCGGTGCTCACGGGCAACCCGGTACGTGCAGAGATCGCGGCCGTGCGGCGAGATCCGGACCCGGCGCGCCCGCTCGTCACGGTGTTCGGGGGGAGCCTGGGTGCGGGTCGGCTCAACGATGCCGCCCTGGGCCTGTACGAGCGATGGCGGGATCGCACCGACATCGCCGTGCATCATGTGACGGGCGCGCGCAACCACGAGGAGTGCGCGGCGCGCCTGGCGGCGGTGCGCCGCCCCGCTGACACGCTGCGGTACGAGCTCGTGGGCTACGAAGATCACATGGAACAGCTGTACGCGCGCACGACGCTCGCGGTGTGCCGGGCCGGCGCCATCACCGTGGCCGAGCTCGCCGCCGCCGGTGTCCCGGCAGTGCTGGTGCCGCTGCCGGGCGCTCCGGGGGATCATCAGGCCCGCAACGCCGACGCCTTGGTCGACGCAGGAGCCGCCGTCGTGGTCCCAGACGCAGAATGCGACGCCACCCGCCTCGATTCGGAGCTGCGCGGGCTGCTCGCCGACCCGGGACGGCTCGACGCAATGTCCGCCAGCGCCCACGCGCTCGGCCGCCCGGACGCCGCCGCGCGGCTCGCGGACCTCGTCGAGGAGGTGGCATATGGACGGCAGTGACGTGCCGCGCGACCTCGATCTCACGTCACCTCGGCGCGTCCACATCGTCGGGATCGGGGGAGCGGGCATGAGCGCGATCGCAACCGTGCTCGCCCGGATGGGCCACCGCGTCACCGGTTCCGACCTGAAAGAGTCGCGCGGGCTCGAACGGCTCCGGCTCCTCGGCGTTGACGCCGAGGTCGGTCACCGCGCCGAGAACGTGCCGTCTGACCTCGACGCGGTGGTCGTCTCGACGGCCATCCCCGACTCGAACGCCGAGGTTCGCGCCGCACTCGAACGCGGCCTGCCCGTGTTGCGACGTGCCGACGCGCTCCGCGCGCTGGCCGCGACGCACCGGACCGTCGCCGTCGCCGGCAGTCACGGCAAGACGACATCGTCGTCGATGCTGGCGCTGATCCTGCGCGCCGCCGGTTGGCGGCCGAGCTTCATCATCGGGGGCGATCTCAACGAGGTCGGCACCAACGCCGCGTACGACGAGGGTGAATGGCTCGTGGTCGAAGCCGACGAGAGCGACGGCACGTTCCTCGAGCTCGCCCCCGAAGCCGGCATCGTCACCAACATCGAGCCCGACCACCTCGACCACTACGGCGGCTTCGCGGGTCTCACCGCCGCGTTCGACCAGTTCTTCGCCGGCATCCCGGGCGTGCGCATCGCGTGCGCCGACGACCCGATCGCACGACGACTCGCCGCCGCCCACCCCGGGGCGGCCACGTACGGCTTTGCCGAGGAGGCGACGTACCGCATCGTCTCGTACGAGGGCGACCGGAAGGGGAGCCGTTTCGGTGTCCACCAGAACGGACGCGAGCTTGGCTCCATCGACCTTCCCGTCCCCGGGCGCCACAACGCCGCCAACGCGACCGGTGCCGCAGCGCTGGCGCTGGAGCTCGGCGCTCCGTTCGAGGCCGCGGTCGACGCCATGCGCGGCTTCGGCGGCGTCGCTCGCCGGTTCCAGTTCCGCGGCGAGATCGACGGGGTCACGCTTGTCGACGACTACGCCCACATCCCCGGCGAGATCTCCGCCATGATCGGCGCGGCGCGTGAGGGCGGTTGGGGTCGCGTGATCGTCGTCTTCCAGCCTCACCGGTACACGCGCACTGCCCGTCTGTGGCGCGACTTCGCCGACGCGTTCACCGGCGCCGACCAGGTCGTGCTCACCGACGTGTACGCCGCCAACGAGACACCGCAGCCGGGTGTGTCGGGTCGGCTCATCCTCGGCGCGGTGCTCGACGCCAACCCCGCGCTCCCGGTCGTCTATCTGCCGCGGCGCGCCGACGTCGTGCAGCACGCGCTGCGTCTCGCCCGGCCGGGCGACGTCGTGCTCACCCTCGGAGCCGGCGACCTCACCACCGTGCCCGACGAGTGGTTGACGCGGGCCGCGTCGTGAACGCGTCCGTCGACCTCGCGTCGCTCGCCGGCCACCTGCGCGAACGGTTGCCCGACGCGACGAGCGAGGGCACGTTGTTCGCGGAGCTCAGCACGTACCGGGTCGGCGGCCCCGTCGCAGTGCTCGTACGCGCCAAGGATGTCGACGCGCTCACAACGGTGGCCGAAGTCGCGCGACGGCACCGGCCGCGCCTCCTGGTGATCGGTCGGGGCTCGAACCTGCTCATGTCGGACGCGGGGTTCTCCGGGTTGGTCGTCGTGCTCGAAGGCGACTTCGAGGCGATCGACCTGCCTGCACAATCACCTCAAGCGCTCCGCGCCAACACCCAGACGCTCCGAGCCGGCGGGGCCGTGCCGCTGCCCGTGCTCGCCCGCCGGGCGGCGGCCGGAGGGCTGGCGGGCTTGGAGTTCTACGTCGGGATCCCCGGCTCGGTCGGCGGGGCGGTGCGGATGAACGCGGGTGGGCACGGCCGGGAGACCGTCGAGGTCCTGCGGCGGGCGTGGGTCCTCGACCTCCTCGACGGAGGTGGCCATCCCACGGCGAGCGCCCGCGACGTGGGCGACCTCGAGCTCGAGTACCGCCACTCGAACCTGCGGCCGAGCGAGGTCGTGACCGCGGCCGAGTTCACCGTCACCCGGGACGATCCCGCCGCCTGCGAGGCGCGGGTCGCCGAGATCGTGCGGTGGCGACGCGAGCACCAACCGGGCGGCCAGAACGCAGGCTCCGTTTTCCGCAACCCGCCCGGCGACAGCGCCGGCCGCCTCATCGAGGCTGCGGGGCTCAAGGGTCTGCGCGTCGGCGGGGCGGTCGTGTCCGACAAGCACGCCAACTTCTTTCAGGCAGAAGCCGGCGCCACCGCCCGTGACGTGCTCGACCTCGTCGCCGAGGTGCAGCGCCGGGTGGCGAAGGCCACCGGTGTCGAGCTCGTGCCCGAGCTCCACACCGTCGGCGACGACGCTGACGGCGACCAAGGAGTGGAATGAGCACGAAGGCGCCCGCGCGTCGGAAGCCGGCGAAGAAGCGCGCACCGGCAGCTCGGAAGCCGATCGATCCGCGCTTCCGGGACCGGCGCGTCGAGGTGTTGCGGAAGCAGGGCCGTCGGCGACTCCTGTGGATGATCGGGCTCATCGCCCTGGGGCTGGTGCTCGTCGCGGGGTGGTTCGTCATCCACTCGCCCCTCCTCGACGTCGAGCGCATCCGGGTCACCGGCACGCAACAGGCGACCCCGGCCGATGTCCGGCGCGCGGCCGGTGTGGATCGCGGCGACCCGATCCTCTTCGTCGACACGGGCGCCGTCGAGCACGACGTCGAACGAGTCCCCTGGGTCGACAAGGCTCGCGTCGAGCGGAACCTCGGCGGCGAGCTCGCCATTCACGTGACCGAGCGCCGTCCGGCGGCCTGGGTGCGTCGCGCCCCCGACCGGGTAGCCGTCGTCGATGTCCGCGGCCGCGTGCTCGCCGATGCCGCCGAGCCGCCTGCGGACCTGCCCGAGATCACCGGGTTGCGCACCGTCCCGTCCGCCGGTCGCGAGGTCGCACCCGCGGCCGTCCCGCGGGTGCTCGCGCAGCTGCCGCCCGAGCTGGGCCTGCGCACGGCGCGCATCGCCCTGGACGGTGACGCGGTGACGCTGGGGGTGCGGGACGGCCCCGAGGTGCGCCTCGGGTTGCCGCAGAGCGTCGGCGCCAAGGCCCGCGCCGCACTCGCGGTCCTGGCGTCGAGCGCGGGCGGCCCGCCGCGGTACATCGACGTGCGCGTTCCGAGCGCGCCCGTCGCCGGCTGACGCGCTGTTGCTCGTGGGGTTGGTGTCAGCTACCGTTTCGCCGGCTCGCACGGGTTGACATAACCGTCGGCTTCGTGATCGTGGAGGAAGGGTTTTCTCCGGGCCGTCGTGACCTGCGAGAATGCTCGCACCCCCGGTGGGGCCGTGGGCGGGCCTCGGCACGCGAAGCCGGAGGATCAGACCCGTCCGACACGCGTAGCGAAGAACAAAGAGGCCGCCATGCTCCATGACGTGCAGAACTACTTGGCCGTGATCAAGGTCATCGGCGTCGGGGGCGGTGGCTGCAACGCGGTCAACCGGATGATCGATGCCGGCCTGAAGGGCGTCGAGTTCATCGCGGTGAACACCGACGCGCAGGCCTTGCTCATGAGCGACGCCGACGTGAAGCTCGACGTCGGGCGCGAGCGCACGCGCGGTCTCGGTGCGGGATCCGACCCCGAGGTCGGCCGCGACGCGGCCGACGAGCACCGCGACGAGATCGAGGAGGTGCTCAAGGGCGCCGACATGATCTTCATCGCCGCGGGCGAGGGCGGCGGCACTGGCACCGGCGGCGCGCCGGTCATCGCCGAGATCGCCCGCAGCGTCGGTGCGCTCACCATCGGCATCGTGACGCGGCCGTTCACCTTCGAGGGACGCCGGCGGGCGATCCAGGCTCAGAACGGTGTCGAGTGGCTCAAGGGCAAGCTCGACACGCTCATCGTGATCCCGAACGACCGGTTGCTCCAGCTTTCCGACGAGCACACGTCGATGCTGAACGCGTTCAAGATGTGCGACGAGGTGCTGCTCCAGGGTGTCCAGGGGATCGCCGATCTGATCACGACTCCCGGGCTGATCAACACCGACTTCGCCGACGTGCGCATGATCATGAAGGACGCCGGCACCGCGCTGATGGGTATCGGGTACGCGTCGGGAGAGGGGCGGGCGATCAGCGCCGCCCGTGCGGCAATGGCGAGCCCGTTGCTCGAGGCGAGCATCGAGGGCGCTCGCGGGCTCCTGCTCAACGTTTCGGGGCCGTCGGACCTCGGGCTGTTCGAGGTCAACGAGGCGGCCGAGATCGTGTGCCAGTCGGCGCACCCGGACGCCAACATCATCTTCGGCGCCGTGATCGACGACGCGTTGGGCGACGAGGTGCGTATCACCGTGATCGCCGCCGGGTTCGACCGGTACGAAGGCGAGCGGAACCGCCGGCGCGGCGGGGATCTGCGCTCGCAGCCGCTCGGCCTCGAGGAGGAAGAGGCGGCGCTCGGGAGCGGCAACGACCTCGACTTCGAAGACGACGACTTCGACGTCCCCGAGTTCCTGAAGTAGGCCGCAGGCGAGCTTGGGCTTCATCGCGCTCGAGGTCGACGGGGCGCGCGTCGCGTTCACGGACCGTCACGGCGGCGTTTCGATCGCGCCCTACGACACGGCCAACCTCGGCTTCGCCACCGGTGACGATCCGGCGGCGGTCACCGAGAACCGCGGGCGGGTCGCGCACGAGTTGGGCGAGGCACCCGACGCGCGTGGATGGGCCTGGGGCCGGCAGGTGCACGGCGCGCGCGTCGCCGATGTCGACTCGGCGGGTGGTGGCGGTGACGCCGACGCGCTCGTCACCACGGGTACCGACATCTCCCTCGTGGTGCTGGCGGCGGACTGCGCGCCGATCGCGCTCGTCGCCGGCAGCGCGGTAGCAGCTGTGCATTGCGGGTGGCGGGGACTGCTCGCGGGCGTGGTGGACGCCGCCGTGCGACGCGTGCGCAAGCGGGGGCGGGGGCCTGTGCGCGCGGTTGTCGGTCCGTGCATCTCACCGGAGCACTACGAGTTCGGCGCCGACGAGCTCGAGCAGGTGACGCGCCGCCTGGGCCCGGCGGTTGCCGGCCGCACCGAATCCGGTGCACCGGCGCTCGACCTGCGCGCCGGCGTCGGCCTCGCGCTGACATCGGCCGGAGTGGACGACCGTACCGACGTGGACGTCTGCACGTACGCGTCGGCCGACCACTTCTCGCATCGCCGCGACGGCGTGACGGGCCGTCAGGCGTTGATCGTGACCCGCGGCGCGTGAGCGACGTCGCCGCGGCGATCACGGAGGTTCGGGCGCGCATTGCCACTGCCGCGCGCCGCGCGGGCCGCGAGCCGGATACGGTTCGACTCGTCGCCGCTACGAAGACCGTGCCCGCCGAGCAGGTCGCCGAGGCCGTCGCGCTCGGTGTCACGGACGTGGGGGAGAACCGCGCCCAAGAGCTCCTCGCCAAGGCCGACACCCTCGCGGCGACGGCACCGTCTACGCAGGCAGACGTCTGCTGGCACTTCCTCGGGCGTCTGCAGCGCAACAAGGTGCGGAGCCTCGCCGGGAAGGTCACGTGGTGGCAGTCCGTCGACCGCGAGGCCCTCGGCGTCGCGATCGCCCGGCACGCCCCCGGGGCC
>DASYQJ010000279.1:0-8684 GCA_036005605.1 Acidimicrobiia bacterium | reverse complement strand
GCCCTCGGTCATCGCGCCGTTGAACGCCTCGCCGGCTCTCGCGTCGACTTCGTTCACGTACTCGAAGAACTCGTGCCCCGTCGCGGCCCGCGCCGCGCTCTCCCCCGTCAGGAACGAGTGCTTGGCTTCGTTCCATATCTTCCAGTGCCAGTCGCCGCCGAAGAACAGCACCCAGTTGCGCGCCGACCACGGGTGACCGCGCCGCAGCGTGTTGGACACGGCGTTGTTCCGGTAGCTGCCGTCTCTCGTCATCCCGAGCAAGCCGCGCGACACCAGGAATCGGAGCAGCCGGTTGAGCGCGTCGGCGTCAGCTCCGACGTCGCGGGCGAGGTCGTCGGCACGTTTCGCCCCACCGTGAAGCTGATCGGGGATCTCGAGCTCGACCGCAACTGCGAGGGCTTTGTTGTCGACCATCCCCTGGAGGTGCTCCAGGGTGACGATGAACGGAGGTGCGAGCTTCCGCCGCCCGAGCCCCAGCGCGTCGCGGACCCGCGAGACGGCCCGAGCGAGCCATGACGGCGGGACGGGCATCCCGAGCGCGTCGCGGGCGGTTGCGCGACGTGAGCTCATCGCGCCACCTTCGCAGCAGAGATCAGGTGCGGGCGACTTCCCTGAGCTCGTAGGTCTCGATGACGTCGCCGGACTTGAGGTCCTGGAAGTCGCTGAGGCCGATCCCGCATTCGAAGCCCTGCTGCACCTCGCGGGCGTCGTCCTTGAACCGCTTCAGCGACGAGATCTGACCGTTCCAGATCACGACGCCGTCGCGCAGGAACCGGACGCGGGAGCCGCGCGTGATCACGCCGTTCTGCACGTAGCAACCGGCGACCTTGCCGACGCGCGGGATCGAGAACACCTCGCGGACCTCGGCGTCGCCGGTGACGACCTCCTCGAACTCTGGCTTGAGCATCCCGACGAGCGCCTGCTGCACGTCTTCGAGCACCTGGTAGATGACTTCGTAGAGCCGCAGGTCGACGCCCTCGGCCTCGGCGAGCTCGCGTGCGCCGCGGTCCGGTCGCACGTTGAAGCCGATGACGGTGGCGTTCGACACCGACGCGAGGTTCACGTCGGACTCGGTGATGCCGCCGACGCCGCGGTGCACGAACGACAGGCGCACCTCCTCGTGCTCCTGGTCGATCTTGCGCAGCGCTTCGGTCACCGCTTCGAGCGAGCCCTGCACGTCCGCCTTGAGGACGAGGTTGAGCGTGGCGATCTCGCCCCGCTGCACCATGGCGAAGATGTCCTCGAGCCGGGCGCCGCCCGCGAGCGTCATCGGGTGCGTGAGGCTGGCAGCGCGCCGGCGGCGGGCGCGCGCCTCGGCGACAGTGCGTGCCGTCTTCTCGTCCGGCGCCACCCGTAGCTCGTCACCCGCGAGGGGGACGTCATCGAGGCCGAGCACCTCGACCGGCATCGACGGGCCGGCGTCGGCAACTTGCTTGCCGTTCTCGTCGAACAACGCCCGCACCTTGCCCCAGCCGCCACCGGCGACCACGGGGTCGCTGACGTGGAGAATGCCGCGTTCGACGAGCACCGACGCCACCGGGCCACGGCCGGGATCGAGGTTTGCCTCGAGCACGAACGCACGCGCGGGCGCCTTCGGGTTCGCCAAGAGCGGCGGGTCCTGGACATCCGCGACGAGGAGGATGGCGTCGAGCAACTCTGGAACCCCGGTGCCTTCGGTGCCGGACACCTCGACGACGAGTGTGTCGCCGCCCCACTCCTCGGGCACGAGCTCCTGCTCGACGAGTTGCTGGCGGGTGCGCTGCGGATCGGCGTCGGCCCTGTCGACCTTGGTGATCGCGACGATGACGGGCACCTCGGCAGCCCTGGCGTGACTGATGGCCTCGACGGTCTGGGGCATGACGCCGTCGTCGGCGGCGACGACGAGCACCGCAATGTCGGTCGCCTGGGCGCCGCGGGCGCGCATCGCCGTGAAGGCCTCGTGACCGGGCGTGTCGATGAACGTGATCTGGCGGTCGTTCTTCACGACCTGGTACGCGCCGATGTGCTGGGTGATCCCGCCCGCTTCGCTGTCGACGACGTGCGCCTCGCGGATCCGGTCGAGCAGCGTGGTCTTGCCGTGGTCGACGTGCCCCATCACGGTGACGACGGCCGCACGCGGCTCGAGCAGGCTCTCGTCTTCTTCTTCCTCTTCGTCGTCGCCGAGCAACGCCCGGAGCTCGAGCTCTTCCTCCTGGCCCGGCTCGACCAGCAGCACCTCCGCGCCGAGGGTCTCGCCGATCAGCTCGATCATCTCGTCGGCCAGGGACTGCGTGCCGGTGACCATCTCGCCCGCGTCGAACAGCACCCGCACCAGGTCGGCGGCCGTCCGGTTCAGCTTCGGCGCGAGCTCCTGGATCGTGATGCCGCGCGGCACCACGATCTCGCCCTCGGGGACAGGCGCATCGGTCGGCGTGAGCTGCGGATGCTCGGCGGGACCGAGGTCTTCGAAGTTGCGGCGGCGACGCTTCTTGCGCCGGGGCCGCTGACCCTGCGGACCGGGCCGGCCTCGACCCTGATAGCCACCCCGACCACCGGGCGGACCGCCCGGAGGACCGCCGGGACCACTGCGCGGGAAGCCACCACCGCCGCGCCCCCCACCGGGACCGCCGCGAGGCGCGCCGGAGGGGGCGCCGCCGGTACGGGGCGCGCCACTGCGCGGAGGACCGGAGGGCGTGAGCGGACGGGCGCCGGGTGGAGGCGGGATCGGACGCCCGCCGGGTGGGGGCGGGATCGGACGGCCCGAGGGGCTGCGCGGCGCAGCGGGCGGCGCCGGCGGAGCGGCCGCATCGCTGGCAGCCGCGGGAGCTTCCTCGCGAGGTTCACCCGGAGCGGCCGCCGGCTCGCGCGTGGGCGCAGGTCGTGGCGGGAGCGGGGCCGGCTCCGGCAGCCCGCCAGTGGAGCGCACGACGCGGTGGGGCGGAGGCGGGGCGACCTCGGGCTCGGCCGGCTCGGCGACGGGTGCGGGGGCCTTCTCGGCCGCCGGGACCTTCGCGGGCTCGGGCGGGGCCGGCGCCGGTTCCGGCTCAGGCTCGGGTTCCTCGACGACGGGCTCCCGGCGCAGTCCCTTGGAGTCGGCCAGACGGCGGACGCGATCGGCCGACGGGTCGTCGATGCTCGACGAGTGGCTCTTCACGCCGATCTTGAGCTCGTTGGCGAGGTCGAGCACGACGGCGTTCTCGACGCCGAGCTCTCTCGCCAGCTCATAGACCCTGATCTTCTTGGTCGCCATTTACTCTCGTTCGCCGTCGTTCTTCACAGGTTCAACAGTTTCGCACGTAAGGACGCGAGCTCCGCGGCCGAAAGCCTTGTGCGCAGGGCCCGCTCGAGCGCCCGGCGCCTCACCGCCTGCTCGAAGCATCCGGCGGTGGTGGAGGCACAGAGCCACGCGCCCCTCCCCGGTCCTGCTCCGACCGACACCGTGCCGTCGGGCGCCCGGGCGATCCGCACCAGCTCGTGCGGATCGGCCACCCGACGACAGCCGACACATGTTCGGCGCGGTCGGGCTTGCTCAGCTGCCGCCGTCCTCCCCCCGGTTCGCCGTAGCCGCGTCGCCTCCGTCGCCGGGGACGGCCGCCGCCGCGGTCTCGGTCTCGGTCGTCTCGGGCTCGGGTGGGGGCGCGGGCTTCGATTCCTCCGCTGATTCGCCCGACGAGTCGCCTGCCGAATCGCTCGACGATTCCGCGCCCGCATCCTTGGCCGCGGCGGCCTGGTCGCCGGCGGAGCCGTTGCCGTCGCCCTCCTTGGCGCCCACCACCGTGGGGTCCGGTGCGGCGTATCCGGCCTCGGCGGCCGAGATGGCCTCGCCGCCCTCGGCCGGCTGCCACACGAGCTCGCCGCTGTCGTTCTTCACCCACTCGCCCTCGGCGTACTCGACGCCGCCGCCCGCCTCCTCCTCCTGGAGCTGCGTCTCGCTCTTGATGTCGACGCGCCAACCGGTGAGGCGAGCGGCGAGCCGCGCGTTCTGGCCCTCCTTGCCGATGGCCAGCGAGAGCTGGAAGTCGGGGACGATCACCTCGGCGGTGCCCGTCTCGGTGTGGATGCGGACCTCGCGCACGCGTGCGGGCGCCAACGCCTTCATGACGAACTCTTCGGAGTTGTCGCTGTACGGGACGATGTCGACCTTCTCGCCGCGTAGCTCGTTGACGACCATCCGGACCCGCGATCCGCGCGCGCCCACGCACGCGCCGACCGGGTCGACGTTGTTGTCGTTCGACGCGACCGCGAGCTTCGTGCGGTGACCGGGCTCGCGCGCGATCGCCTTGATCTCGACGACGCCGTCGACGATCTCCGGCACCTCGAGCTCGAAGAGCCGCTTCACGAGGCCGGGGTGCGTGCGCGACACGACGATCTGTGGGCCCTTGGCGGTCTTGCGCACCTCGACGATGTACGCCTTGAGCCGGGATCCGTGCTCGTAGCGCTCGTTCTGCACCTGCTCCGCCTGCGGCAGCAGCGCCTCGACCTTGCCCAGGTCGAGCAGCGTGTAACGGGCGTCGGTCTGCTGGATGATCCCGGTGACGATGTCGCCCTCGCGACCGGCGTACTCCTCGTACTTCATCTCGCGCTCGGCTTCGCGGATCCGTTGGAGGATCACCTGCTTGGCCGTCTGCGCGGCGATGCGACCGAAGTCGTCGGGCGTGTCGTCCCATTCGCGGGTGACGTTGCCCTCTTCGTCGAGGTCCTGGGCGATGACGCGGATGTCGCCGGTCTCGGCGTCGATCTCGACGAGCGCTTCCTCCGCCGCGTTGGGCAGACGCTTGTACGCGGTCACCAGCGCGTTCGCCAGTGCCTCGAGCATGATCTCGACGGAGATGCCCTTCTCGCGCTCGATGTTCTCGAGCGCCTCCATCATGTCGGAGTTCATCGGGCGACTTCCTTCTGTTGCTTCTTCTTCGCGCGCTTGGGCGTCTTCGGCGCCGCACCCCATTCGAAGACGGTGCGCGCTTTGATGATCTGGTCGTAGTCGGCGTGTTCGCGCAGAGCGGTGTCGCCGACGTCGACCGTGACGCCGCGATCATCGGTTGCGACGAGCTCGCCGCGCAGGCGGCGCACCTCGCCGTCTGCACCGCGGATCTTGACCGACACGGTCTCACCCACCGCCCGCCGGAAGTGCTCGGGCCGGTGGAGGGGACGCTCGAGGCCGGGGCTGCTCACCTCGAGCGCGTACGGTCCGAGGTCGTCGAGGGCGTCGAGCGCGGGTTGGATGAGTTCCGATGCCGCCGAGATCGCGTCGAGGTCGACGCCGCCGTCACGGTCGACCATGACACGAACAGTCCGGGCGCGTCCCGAGCCGGTGAACTGGACGTCGAAGAGCTCGAGACCGAGGGGCGCGAGCACCGGTTCGATGGCGGCGACGATCGTCTCTCGTTCCGGCACCGCGTTCACCTCCCCGTTTGTCCTCGACCGTCCTGGTCCTCGATCAGCCCTCCGTTGCCACCCTCCGACCAACAAAAAACGTGGGCTTGCGCCCACGTCCCGCCTGCCAGTGGGTGGTCGTCAGTCACGACCGAACCCCGCAAGTATAACGGGTGTCGGCCGATTGAACCCCTCGGGAATAGCCGCCGCGTCCGGGACGCAGAGAGATCAGAGCCCGAAGATCTCGGCGAGCTCGTGGGGGACGGGCGCCTCGAGCTGGTCGTAGGTGCACGAGCTCGGGTCACGGTCGGTCCGCCAGTGCTGGAACCGGGCCGTGTGGCGGAAGCGGTCGCCCTGGAGGTGCTCGTAGGCGACCTCGGCGACGAGCTCAATCCGCAGCGGTTCCCAGCGCATGTCCTTCTTGGCGTTCCAGCGGCTCGGCGCGCCCGGCATACGGCCCCCCGACTCCTGCGCCTGGGCGTCGGCCCACTCGCGCCACGGATGCCCTTCCAGGGCGTTCTTCCGGTACGGCTGGAGCTCCTTGGCGAGCTTCTTGCGCAGCGGCGCCGCGAAGCTGCTCGCCACCCCGACGTGGTGCAGCGTCCCCTCGTCGTCGTAGAGGCCGAGCAGGAGCGATCCGACGCCGTCGCCGTCCTTGTGCGTGCGGAACCCGGCGACGACGCAGTCCGCCGTCCGTTGGTGCTTGACCTTGAACCAGGCGCGTTCGTTCTCGCGGTACTCCCCCGCGCCCGGCTTGGCGATCACGCCGTCGAGCCCGGCGCCTTCGAACTGCTCGAACCAGTCGGCGGCGATCTTCGGGTCGGCGGTCGAGGGGGTGAGGTGGATGGGCGGCTTGGCCCGGCGCAGCATGCGCTCGAGGCGCTGGCGCCGCTCCGACAACGGGTGCTGGCGCAGGTCCTCGTCGGCCTCGGCGAGGAGATCGAAGGCCACGAAGCTCGACGGCGTCTCGGCCGCCAGCTTCGCCACCCGGCTCGCGGCCGGATGGATGCGCATCTGCAGAAGATCGAAGTCGAGGCCTTGCTCGGTGGCGATCACGATCTCGCCGTCCAACACCGCTCGCTCGGGCAGCGCGCCGCGGAGGTTCTCGACGAGCTCGGGGAAGTACCGGTTGAACGGGCGCTCGTTGCGGCTGCCGAGCTCGATCTCGTCGCCGTCGCGGAACACGATGCAGCGGAAGCCGTCCCACTTCGGCTCGTAGAGCAACCCGTCGCCCGTCGGGAGCTCGCGCACCAGCTTCGCGAGCATCGGCGAGACCGGCGGCGTGATCGGGAGCGTCATGCCCGGCTCGCAAGCACGGCTGCGACGACGTCGCCGGTGGCGAGCTCGTCTTCGTCTCCCGTAGCGCGGTCGCGGCGCTCGACCACGCCCCGTGCAAGCCCGCGAGCGCCGACGGTGAGACGTGTCGGCATGCCGAGGAGGTCGGCGTCGGCGAACTTGATCCCGGGCCTCGCGTCGCGATCGTCGTACAGCACGTCGACGCCGGCGGCGGTGAGCTCGTCGTAGAAGCGCTCGGCGGCCGCGACCACGTCGGCAGACTGATCGCCCTGGCCCGGGAGAGCGACCAGGTGCACGTCGTATGGCGCCACCGATGCCGGCCATGCGAAGCCGAGGTCGTCGTGGTGCTCCTCGGCGACCGCCGCGACCGTGCGCGTCACGCCGATGCCGTAGCAACCCATCACCATCGGATGCTGCTCGCCTCCCTCGTCGGTGTACGTGCACTCGAGCGCTTCGGTGTACTTGGTGCCGAGCTGGAACACCTGCCCGACCTCGATTCCCCGGTCGACCGAGAGCGGCTCGCCGCAACGCGGGCACGGGTCGCCGGTGGCGACCTGCGCGATGTCGGCCCACACGTCGACGTGGAAGTCACGGTCGAGCACCGCGCGGCGGACGTGATAGTCGGGCTCGTTGGCGCCCGTCACCCAGGCCGCGCCCGAACGCACGAAGCGGTCGGCGACGACCAGCGACACTCCGGGGAGATGCGGACCGATGTAGCCCTTGGGTAGCTCGGGACGCTGTTCGAAGTCCTCGTCGTCGAACAGCCGCGCCGTCCGCGGCGCGACGGCCTTCTGGAGCAGGTACGGATTGACCTCGCGGTCGCCGGGCAGCAACGCGAGCCCGACCTCGCCGTCGACGTCGAAGGCGATCGACTTGAGCAGCTCGCCGGGAGGAACGCCGAGCTCGTCGGCGACGCCGACGATCCCGGGCAGGTCGGGTGTGTGCACCTTCTCCATCTTGGAGATGTCGCCCGCCGGCGCGACGCCGCCGTCGGTGGGTGCGCCGCGCGTCGCCACTTGCGTGTTGGCGGCGTAGTCGCAGCTCTTGCACCAGACGAACTCGTCCTCGCCCACCGCGGCGACGGCCATGAACTCGTGGTTCACGTCCCCGCCCATCTGCCCCGCCTCGCCCTCGACGGGACGGAAGGTGAGGCCGCACCGCGTGAACACACGCGTGTACGCGTCGAACATCTGCCGGTAGCTCCGCTTCAACCCCTCCTCGTCGGCGTCGAAGGAGTAGGCGTCCTTCATCAGGAACTCCCGGCCGCGCAGGATCCCGAAGCGGGGCCGCAGCTCGTCTCGGTACTTCCAGTTGATCTGGTACAGGTTCACCGGCAGGTCGCGATAGCTCGAGTACTCGTTGGCGACCGTGGAGGTGATGACCTCCTCCGCTGTCGGCGACAGGCAGAAGCCGGTCTCCCTGCGATCCTGGAGACGGAACAGCTCGGGCCCGTACGTGGCGTTGCGGCCGCTGCGCTCCCATAGCTCGAGGGGCTGGAGGATCGGGAGCGAGAGCTCCTGGGCGCCGGCGGCGTCCATCTCCTCGCGGACGATCTGGGCGATCTTGCGCACCACCCGGGAGCCGAGCGGCAGGTACGAGTAGACGCCGCTCGCGACCCGGCGGATGAAGCCGGCGCGGACGAGGAGCCGATGGCTGTCGACCTCGGCGTCGGCCGGGTCGTCCCGCAGCGTGCGTAGGAACAGCTGCGACATCCGCATGGGCGGAGAATATCGACCGCCACCTGGGGCTCCGCGGAAGGCCGGCGGGGCCGGATAGTCGACCGCCGGACTGGGAAATATTCCCGACCTGGGCGGTGGTATTTCGAACCCGGACCCGCTAGCCTAAATCCGACCGCAGCACTCAGTTTTCCTGGATCCACCCTTTCCGGAGGACGACATGGCCATCGACGTGAGCACGCTGTCGACCCGGCCCCTCGACCCCGTCGTCGACGAGGAGCTGGTCAAGTTCGAGGAAGGCGTCCGCCAATATCTCGCCGGCGAGATCGACGAGGACGTCTTTCGCGTCTTTCGCCTGAA
>DASYQJ010000278.1:0-1552 GCA_036005605.1 Acidimicrobiia bacterium | reverse complement strand
GAGGCCGTGATCGCCATGCTCGCGTGCGCGCGCCTCGGAGCGATCCACTCGGTCGTCTTCGGCGGCTTTGCAGCGAACGAGCTCGCAACGCGGATCGAGGATGCGAAGCCGAAGGTGATCGTCTCGGCGTCGTGCGGAATCGAGCCGGGTCGACTAGTGGCTTACAAGCCGCTCCTCGACACGGCGATCGAGATGGTCGATTCGAAGCCGCCTCGCTGCATCGTTCTACAACGGCCGATGCTCGAGGCGGAGCTCGCTCCTGGCCGAGACATCGAATGGAACGACTCCGTGCGGGATGCAGATGCTGTGCCGTGCGTCCCGGTCGACGCGACGGACCCGCTCTACATCATCTACACGTCGGGGACGACCGGCCAGCCGAAAGGAATCGTCCGCGACAACGGCGGACACGCCGTCGCGCTCGGATGGTCGATGAAGAACATCTACGACGTCGATCCGGGCGAGGTCTACTGGGCCGCCTCGGACATCGGCTGGACGGTCGGCCACTCCTACACCGTTTACGCGCCGCTCTTCCACGGCTGCACGACCGTGCTCTACGAAGGCAAGCCGGTGGGCACGCCCGACGCCGGCGCGTTCTGGCGCGTGATCGAGCAGCACGGTGTGTGCACGCTCTTTACGGCACCCACCGCCTTTCGAGCGATCCGCCAACAGGACCCGGAGGGCGAGCTGATCCGCGAGTACGGCCTCGCGGGATTCCGCGCCCTGTTCCTCGCAGGCGAGCGTTGCGATCCCGAGACGCTCCGCTGGGCCGAGGAGAAGCTGGGCGTACCCGTCATCGACCACTACTGGCAAACGGAGACGGGCTGGCCCGTCGTGGCCAACTGCGTCGGGATCGAGCCGCTGCCCGTCGTCGCGGGCTCACCGACGAAGCCGGTGCCGGGCTGGGATCTCCGCGCCGTGGGCGAGGACGGGATCGAACGTCAGGCTGGGGAGATCGGCGCACTCGTCGTGAAGCTGCCCCTGCCGCCCGGATCCTCGCCGACGCTCTGGAACGCCGACGACCGCTGGCGCGAGACCTACCTGGCCGAGTTTCCCGGCTACTACAAGACCGCCGACGCCGGCTACATCGACGACGATGGCTACGTGTTCGTCATGGCTCGCACCGACGACATCATCAACGTCGCGGGACACCGGCTGTCCACGGGGGCGATGGAGGAGGTCCTTGCGTCGCACGCCGACGTCGCGGAGTGCGCGGTGATCGGCGTCGCCGACGAGCTCAAGGGCCAGCTTCCGTTCGGCCTGCTCGTTCTCAAAGCCGGCGTGCAGCGGCCACCCGACGAGATCGTCCCCGAGGTCGTGCAGCTCGTGCGCGAACGGATCGGGCCGGTCGCGGCATTCAAGTCCGCGGTGATCGTGGAACGGCTGCCGAAGACGCGCTCCGGCAAGATCCTGCGCAGCACGATGCGTCGCATCGCGGACGGCGAGGAGTACACCACGCCCCCGACGATCGACGATCCGGCCATCCTCGACGAGATCGCCGCCGCACTCGAGCGGGCACGAGCCACGACCGTTAGCGGCTAGCGCGCAGAGCCGC
>DASYQJ010000277.1:0-8964 GCA_036005605.1 Acidimicrobiia bacterium | reverse complement strand
ATCACCGTGCCGGGCACGGGAACCTCTCAACGGTCGCGATTGCGATCACGTTGACGAGATCGTACTACCCCGCCCCGGACGCGCCGCGGGGTTCAGCGCCGCGAGATAGACGGCCCGAACAGCAAGCGACCGCCGCATCTCCTCGAGGATCTCGCCGATGAACTCCCTCCGGTACGACTCGTCGGTCTGCGCCGTGACCGCGAAGTACAGACCCGAGAAGACGGTGAGGAAGCCGGTCACGCGCAGCAGCTCTTCGGTGATCACCAGGTGCCGGCCCCACAGGTCGATGCTGGCGAGCACGTTCGGCTGCGAGTCGGTGAACCCCCGCGCCACCGGCTCGGTCACGACCAACACTCCGAAGACGAGGAGGAAGACGAAGACCATCACGCAGACGAGCAAGACCTGGAGGAACTCGCTGAACAAGAAGACGAGCGCGACGTTGCCCCACTGCCGCTTTGTCAGCGGCGGGGCGGCGGCGTGTCGTTCAGGAACCTCGTCGACCAGCCCCTCCGCAGGTGTTCCGTCGATGCGACCCACCAAGACATCCCACGACTCGAAGTCGGACAGCTCGCCGATCTGCCGGGGCAGCCTGATCACCGAGAAGCCCACACCGATGACGACGAACAGCCCCAGCACGATCCAGTAGTACGGCCCGTGCAGGTCGGCCGTGATCTGCCACGCCTCGTTCTGGAGGAAGATGAACGTGATGAACAGGATCAGCAGCGGCAGCGCGCGCACGAGCAGGCTCATCACCTGCTCGAGCTCCCGCACGGTTCGAGCTGCGGCCCATCGGGTCAACGGCACCACCCCGTAGCTCGTTCCGAGGAAGATCACGACCAGGAGCAGCATGTTCCCGATGGCGGTTGCGAGTGCCGAGCGCCACTGGCCGCCGAACAGGAGCGGGATCGCCGGCGGGGCGAAGACGAACACCGCGACCTCGAACACGCCGATGCTCTCTGGACGCGCCAGCAACGGCCGCCCGCGCAGCCGGTTCGCCACCATCCACGTGCCCAGCAAGATGCCGAACCCCACTGCAACCGCCACGATGTCGAGCCAGATCGGGAAGTCGCGCTTGGGCGCGTTGGCGACCTCGAAGAGGAAGATCAGCGTGAACAGAGGCACGGCGCGCGTCAGGACGTCACGCGTCGGGCTGTAGTCGGCGATGAAGTGCGGCAACCCGCGCTTCAGGAACCACCGTTCGGTCTCGGTAGTGGCCGGGTCCGACAAGCGGGACCTGTTTACTCGCGCTCCTCGTCCTCGCCGGGGACCGGCTGGGCCTGCTCGAACGCGTCGGCCTCGGGCGCCTCAGGGTCGTCGCTCACCCGGTCGGGCTCGACCTCCTCGTCGTCGGCCTCCGGGAAGGCGTCCTGCTCCTGCTCCTGGGCGTCCGCCTCGGGCACCTCGTCGCGCTCCATAGAGGTGGTCCTACCCGGTTTCGGGCCCGTCCACAACGTCGATGTCGGGACGAGCCCCCGGGGACCGCTCAGCTCCTCAGCCGACGCGCGCGGCCTCGTCCTTCGTGAAGACGAGCCCGTCGGGCGACGCGTCGACCACGATCGTGTCGCCGTCGCGGAACTCCCCCGACAGCAGCTTCAGGGCGATCGGGTCGGCAACCTCGCGCTGGAGCACCCGCTTGAGCGGCCGAGCCCCGAAGTCGGGGTCGTACCCGGCGCGGGCGATGTGCGCCCGGGCCGCGTCCGCCAAGGAGAGTTTCAGGTTCCTCTCGGCCAGCCGCTCCTCGAGCTTCGCCACCTGCAGCCCCACGATCTGCTCGATGTGGCGCTCGTCGAGCCGGTGGAACACGACGATCTCGTCGATCCGGTTCAGGAACTCCGGCTTGAAGTGACTCCGCATCGCGGCCAGCACCGTGGCCTCGTCGGCGCCGCCGCCGAGGTTGCTCGTCATGATGAGCACGGTGTTCTTGAAGTCGACCGTGCGGCCCTGGCCGTCGGTGAGGCGGCCGTCGTCCATGATCTGGAGCAACACGTTGAACACGTCGGGGTGCGCCTTCTCGATCTCGTCGAGCAGGATCACCGCGTACGGGCGGCGCCGGACGGCCTCGGTGAGCTGCCCGCCCTCCTCGTAGCCGACGTAGCCGGGTGGCGCGCCCACGAGGCGCGACACGTTGTGTTTCTCCTGGTACTCCGACATGTCGATGCGCACCATGGCGTGCTCGTCGTCGAAGAGGAAGTCCGCGAGCGTCCGGGCCAGCTCCGTCTTCCCGACCCCGGTCGGGCCGAGGAACAGGAATGAGCCGATCGGGCGGTTCGGGTCGGAGAGTCCCGCGCGCGACCGCCGGATTGCGTTCGCGACGGCGCGCACGGCGTCGTCCTGGCCGATCACCCGCTCGTGCAGCACGTCCTCGAGGCGGACGAGCTTCTGCATCTCGCCCTCCATGAGGCGCGTCACCGGGATTCCGGTCCACTTGGAGACGATCTCGGCGATGTCCTCCTCGTCGACTTCCTCCTTGAGCATCTGCTGCTCGCCCTGGAGCTCGTCGAGCTGGCGCGTCTTCGTCTCGATCTCCTGCTCGAGGTCGCGCATCGTGCCGTAGCGGAGCTGTGCCGCCCGCTCGAGGTCACCCTCGCGCTCCGCGCGCTCGGCCTCGGTGCGGGCCGACTCGAGCTGCTCCTTGAGGTCGCGGATCTCGGTGATGGCGCGCTTCTCGTTCTCCCAGTGGGCGACCATCGCCGACCGCTGCTCGGTCAACTCCGCCAGCTCGGCCTCGATCGCCTGCAGGCGCTGCTTGGACACCTCGTCGGTCTCCTTCGCCAGCGCCGCCTTCTCGATCTCGAGTTGCCGGATGCGTCGCTCGACCACGTCGACCTCGATCGGCATCGAGTCGATCTCGATTCGCAGCCGCGATGCGGCCTCGTCGACGAGGTCGATGGCCTTGTCGGGGAGTTGCCGGCCGCTGACGTACCGCTGCGAGAGCACCGCCGCCGCGACGAGCGCGGCGTCCTGGATGCGCACACCGTGGTGGACCTCGTAACGCTCCTTGAGCCCGCGCAGAATCGCGATGGTGTCGTCGACGCTCGGCTCGCCGACGAAGACGGGCTGGAAGCGGCGCTCGAGCGCGGCGTCCTTCTCGATGTTCTTGCGGTACTCGTCGAGGGTGGTCGCGCCGATCAGGCGGAGCTCGCCTCGGGCGAGCATCGGCTTGATCATGTTGCCGGCGTCGACTGCGCCCTCGGCGCCGCCGGCGCCGACGATCGTGTGGAGCTCGTCGATGAAGGTGATGATCTCGCCCTCGGCGTCGGCGATCTCCTTCAGGACGGCCTTGAACCGCTCCTCGAACTCGCCGCGGTACTTCGAGCCCGCGACCATCGAACCGATGTCGAGCGCGACGACACGCTTGTTGCGCAGACCCTCGGGTACGTCACCCTCGACGATGCGCCGCGCGAGGCCCTCGACGATGGCGGTCTTGCCGACGCCGGGCTCGCCGATGAGCACGGGGTTGTTCTTGGTCCGGCGCGACAGCACCTGGATGATGCGACGGATCTCCTCGTCGCGTCCGATGACCGGGTCGAGCTTGCCCTTGCGCGCCTCTTCGGTGAGGTCGCGCCCGAAGCGCTCGAGGGCCTGGTACTGGTCCTCGGGGTTCTCGCTCGTGACCCGGTGGCTGCCGCGTACGTCCTTGAGCGCGGCGAGCACGGCGTCGTGCGTGACGCCGAGGCCGCGCAGGAGGTCACCGACGCCGCCCGTCACCTCGGTCATCGCGAGGAGGACGTGCTCGGTGGAGAGATAGTCGTCGTCGAGACCGGTGCGCTCCTGGTCGGCGGCCTCGAGGATCCGGTACGCGTCCTGCGAGAGCTGGGCCTGCTGGGCGGTCTGCCCGTACACCTTGGGGAGGTTCTGGAGGGCCTCCTCCACGCGGTCCCGCACCGTCCTGGCCGGGACTCCGACCCGCTCGAGCACCGGCAGGACCACGCCCTCGGGCTGGCTGACCAACGCCGCGAGCAGGTGCTCGGGCGTCACCTGGCTGTGGTTCTGCTCCCGCGCCAGGGCCTGGGCCGACTGAAGGGCCTCTCCCGTCTTGCGGGTGAATCGGTTGGGGTCGAGTGGCATACGTCTCCCTCCGTGTGGTCAACGTTCTGCCAAAGTTGACAACAACGTTATCAACTTTATTCCCGTTCGTCAGCTCCGACGGACCCTGACGACGGCCTTGCTGACGGGCACGAGGTCGCGGCGGTACTGGCGGTGGACCCGCTCCTCGGCCTCGGCGACGTCCCGCCGGGCCTTGCGCATCCGCTCCCGCAAGCGCTCGATCTCGGCGGCGGCGTCCTCGAGCGCGGCCTCCAGCTCGAGGATGCGCTTGACGCCGGCGAGGCCGACGCCCTCGTTGGTGAGCTCCTGGATGTGCTGAAGCAGCTCGATGTCGCGGTCGGAGTACCGGCGGCTGCGACCCTCGGTGCGCTTCGGCTCGATGAGACCCTTGCGCTCGTAGATCCGCAGCGTCTGCGGGTGGACGCCGGCGAGCTCGGCTGCCACCGAGATGATGTAGAGCGCTCGTTCGTTGTCGTCCATCGGTCAAACCCCTAAATGCTCACGCGGGTTCTCGGTGAGCGCGTCGCCCAGGTCCTCGATCGCCTTTTTCGCGGCGCCGTCGACCTTCTTGGGGACGACGACGTCGAACGTCACCAGCAGATCACCTGGGCTTCCCTTGCCCGTGTCAATCCCGCGTCCGCGCACCTTCACGGTCTTGCCGCTCTGCGTTCCGGGCGGCACCTTCACGGTCACGGGCTTGTCGAGAGTCGGAACCTTCACCTGCGTGCCCAGCGCGGCCTCGGTGAACGTGATCGGCACGCGCACGGTGAGATCCGTGCCCTTGCGTCCGAAGATCGGGTGCTTCCCCACATGCACGACGACGAACAGGTCGCCCGGGGGGCCGCCGTTCGCGCCGGCCGCGCCGCGGCCCGCTACGCGGATGCGCTGGCCGTCGTCGACACCCGGCGGGATCCGAACCTTGACGTCGCGGCGGCGGCGCTCGACGCCCCGGCCGCCGCACTGGTGGCACGGGTTCTTGATGATCGTGCCGCGCCCGCCGCATGTCGGGCAGACCTGCGAGAACGAGAACGGGCCCTGGTCGACGAGCACCTCGCCGCTGCCGCCGCACTGCGGGCAGACGTCGGGTGTTGTGCCGGGCTCGGCCCCCGACCCGTGGCACACCGAGCACACCGCATCGGCGGTGAAGCTCACGCTGGTCGTGACGCCGTGCACGGCGTCGAGGAAATCGAGGTGCAGCTCGGTCTCGAGGTCGGCGCCGCGCTGCGGACCGGCCTGGCGTGGCCCGCGCCCGCCGCGCCGTCCCCGGCCGCCGCGGCCGAACAACCCGCCGAGCAGGTCGCTGAAGCCGGCGCCCTCGTCGAACTGGAAGCTCTGGAACCCTTCGGCGCCGCGCGGGCCGCCGAAGCCCCCGGACCCGAATCCTCCGGGACCGCCCCCGCCGAACGGACCGACCCCCGACGCCACCATCTGGCGGACCTCGTCGTACTCCTTGCGCTTGGCCGCGTCGCCGAGCACGTCGTAGGCGGCCGCGACGGACTTGAACTTCTCCTCGGCTTCCTTGTTCCCCGGGTTGGAATCGGGGTGGTACTGCTTGGCGAGCTTGCGGTAGGCGCGCGTGATGTCCTTCTCGGACGCCGACGGCGGCACCCCGAGCACCTCGTAGTAATCGGTTTCGAACCACTCACGCTGCGGCGCCATGGCCCGCTACCTCGTGACCTTCACCATCGCCGGGCGCAGCACCCGACCCTTCAGCGTGTAGCCGGTGCGCAAGACATCGGTGACGACGGGCTCGCCGTCGCCGTCCTCCTGCATGACCGCCTCGTGGACGTTGGGGTCGAACGGCTTCCCCTCCGCCTCGATCCGTGACAGCCCCGACTTCTCGAGGACGCCGAGCAACTCGGCGTACACGAGCTCGACGCCCTTGCGCACGCTCTCGATGTCGTCACTGCCGGCCGAGTCGAGGTTCTTCAACGCGAGCTCGAACGAATCGAGCACCGGGAGCAGCTGCTCGACGAGGCCGGAGGTGGCCCGGTCGACGAGCGCGGTCTGCTCCTTGATGACGCGCTTGCGGTAGTTCTCGAACTCGGCTTGCACGCGCCGGAGCGTGTCGAGGTACTCGTCGCGCTCTGACTCGATCTGGGTCAGCCGGACGAGGTCGGCCTCGAGCTCCGACGCCGCGGCCTCCTCCTCGGAGACCGCGACCTCGTGCCGATCGTCGGGGGTGAACGGCTCGTCGGGCACGGTCACGCCCCCTTCTGCTCGCCGCCTTGGTCGTCGTCCTCGACGATCTCGGCGTCGGCGACCTCGTCATCGGACGGCGTCGACGACTGGCCGGAACCAGCGCCGGCCGTGCCGCCGGCCGCCGCGCCTTCCTGCTGCTGACTCTGGGCCGCCTGCTGGTACAGCCGCTGCGCGAACTCCTGGCTGGAGGCGAGCAGCTCCTCGTGCCCGCGCTTCACCGCTTCGATGTCGGAGCCGGCCAAGGCGTCCTTGAGCGCCTTGAGCTTCTCCTCGATCTTCTGGCGCTCGTCGCCCGAGACGTTGTCGGCCTGCTCCTTGAGCAGCTTCTCGGTCTGGAAGACGAGCGAGTCGGCGTTGTTGCGCGTCTCGGCCTCCTCGCGACGCTGACGGTCCTCCTCGGCGTGCGCCTCGGCCTCCTTGACCATCGTGTCGATGTCGTCCTTCGACAGCGCGGTGCCACCGGTGATCGTCATCTGCTGCTCCTTGCCGGTGGCGAGGTCCTTCGCAGACACGTTCACGATCCCGTTGGCGTCGATGTCGAACGTGACCTCGACCTGCGGCACGCCCCGCGGCGCCGGCGGGATGCCGACGAGCTGGAACTTACCGAGCGTCTTGTTGCGATACGCCATGTCGCTCTCACCCTGCAGCACGTGGATCTCGACGCTGGGCTGATTGTCCTCGGCGGTCGTGAAGACCTCCGAGCGCTTGGTCGGGATGGTCGTGTTGCGCTCGATGAGCTTGGTGAAGATCTGGCCCTTCGTCTCGATGCCGAGCGACAGCGGCGTGACGTCGAGGAGCAGGACGTCCTTGACGTCGCCCTTCAACACGCCGGCCTGGATCGCGGCGCCGACGGCAACGACCTCGTCCGGGTTCACACCCTTGTGCGGGTCCTTCCCGGTGAGCTCGCGCACCAGCTCGACGACCGCGGGCATGCGCGTGGAGCCGCCCACGAGGATGATGTGGTGGATCTGGTCCTTGCTGAGACCGGCGTCGCGGATCGCCTGCTCGAACGGGCCGCGGCACGCGTCGAGCAGGTCGGCCGTCAGCTCCTGGAACTTCGAGCGCGAGAGCTCGAGCTCGAGGTGCAGCGGGCCCTCACTCGTCGCCGTGATGAACGGCAGGTTGATAGTGGTCTGCTGCGCGGAGGAGAGCTCGATCTTGGCCTTCTCCGCGGCCTCCTTGAGACGCTGCAGCGCCATCTTGTCGTTCGACAGGTCGACGCCGTGCGCGTTCTTGAACTCGGTGACCATCCAGTCCATGACGCGTTGATCCCAGTCGTCCCCGCCGAGGTGCGTGTTCCCCGAGGTCGACTTCACCTCGAACACGCCCTCGCCGATATCGAGCACCGACACGTCGTAGGTGCCGCCGCCGAGGTCGAAGACGAGGATCGTCTGGTCGTGCTCCTTGTCGAGCCCGTAGGCCAGCGCGGCCGCGGTCGGCTCGTTGATGATGCGCAGGACCTCGAGCCCCGCGATCTGCCCCGCCTCCTTGGTCGCCTGGCGCTGGGCGTCGTCGAAGTACGCCGGCGTCGTGATGACGGCCTGCGTCACGGTGTCGCCCAGGTATGCCTCGGCGTCGCGCTTCAGCTTCTGGAGGATGCGGGCGGAGATCTCCTGCGCCGAGTAGTTCTTGCCATCGATGTCGATCTTCCAGTCGGTGCCGATGTGGCGCTTGACCGATCGCACCGTCCGGTCGGGGTTCGTGATGGCCTGGCGCTTGGCGACCTCGCCGACCAGCACCTCTCCGGTCTTCGAGAACGCGACCACCGACGGAGTGGTCCGGGCGCCTTCGGAGTTGGGGATGACGGCGGGCTCACCCGCCTCGAGTGTGGACACCACCGAGTTGGTGGTGCCGAGATCGATGCCGACGGCCTTGCTCATAGGGATGTTCCTCCCGAAATCGAACTTGAGTCCTTGGGTATCAAGTTAGTTTAGGAAACTACTAGGCCCCCGAGTCAATTCCCCACTTCCCCCTTTTCTTCCTGGCCAAAATGCCCGATGAACGGGGTCACCCCGGATGTCGGCGGCCACGGGTCGCCGACGAACGAGGGGGCAGCGTCGGGTCCATCGGCGCCGGCACAGGCGCGGCCGCAGGGTCGCCGACGACGCCTCTGCCAAGCGAAGGAGGAGGCACGATCCCTCAGCCGCCCCCATCACGGCGCCGGCGCTGCCCCGTACACAGGCGCGGCGTTGACACCGTGAGTAGATTCCACCCGTGGCCCGCCTGCGTCGTGATGACGGCCTGCGTCACGGTGTCGCCCAGGTACGCCTCGGCGTCGCGCTTCAGCTTCTGGAGGATGCGGGCGGAGATCTCCTGCGCCGAGTAGTTCTTGCCATCGATGTCGATCTTCCAGTCGGTGCCCATGTGGCGCTTGACCGAGCGCACCGTCCGGTCGGGGTTCGTGATGGCCTGGCGCTTGGCGACCTCGCCGACCAGCACCTCGCCGGTCTTCGAGAACGCGACGACCGACGGGGTGGTCCGGGCGCCTTCGGCGTTGGGAATGACGGCGGGCTCTCCCGCCTCGAGGACGGACACCACGGAGTTGGTGGTGCCGAGGTCGATTCCGACGGCCTTGCTCATTGGGTGGGACCTCCAGGAGAAGTTGAGTCCTTCGCTATCAACTTAGGTTACAGAACCACCAAGCAGCCCTGTCAATTCCCACTTTCCCCTTTTCCTGGCGAGATAGACCGAGGAAGGCCGACAGGACGGCGGTGT
>DASYQJ010000276.1:0-3343 GCA_036005605.1 Acidimicrobiia bacterium | reverse complement strand
CTCCCGGCGGCCTCCGCGAGAGCGAATGCTTGCTGCGCGCCGGTGATGTCCCCGTGGAGCTCGCGGAGGTCCGAGACGCGCGAGTAGGCGGCGAGCGACGGCCGGAGGTCGAGCATCTCCTGGAGGTGCGTCGCGGCGTCGTCGTACGCGCCGAGCTCGATCTCGCCGTCGACGATGACTGCGAGTGGTTGTGCGTCGTACGGGTCGGTCGTGTGCGCGCGATTGCCGAGCTCGCGCGCGCGTGCGAAGTCGTGGCGGGCGAGAGCGAGATAGCCCTGCCGGAGGAGCGTGCGGTAGTCGGCGGGGGCGAGAGCCTCGGCCCGGGCGAGCACTTCGTCTGCTTGGTTGTACTCCGACACGTCGCCGCCGACCGCCACATGCTGCACATAGGCGGCGCCCAGTGCCTGCAGGCTCTTGAGATCGTCGGGCCGCGCCTTCACGGCGGCCTCGAGCTGACGCACCCGCTGCGCGGGGGATGGAGGCGTCCTCGGTGTGGCAGTGCCTTCGCCGGCCGGGCCGTCGTACGTGACGAAGCGGCCTACGGCGAGGCCCAAGAGCGCCGCGACCACGAGCGGGATCGCGAGCCTGCGCACCCGACTCCACCATCGTTGGCCGCGCAGGGAGGCCCGGTGGTCGGGCCTCCCTGCGCTCGGTGCGGTGATTGCGTGCATGGCTCAGAGGTTCGAGTCGTAGCCCTGGTGGGGCGGGGCGACGTACGGGAACTGAGCCAGGAACGGCACGTCGTTCGCGTCCACTCCGTCGGTCAGGGCGTTGTTGGGCGCGTGGTTGAAGTCGGCAGTGAACGGCGTTCCCCCTGCCAGCGCCCGGAGCTCGATGTCGAGCACGTCGTCACCGAGTCGCCGGCCGTTCGGGAACCCGTCGTTCTGGCTTGCCAGGAGACCGAGGCGCGCCTGCTGTTCCGCCACCGTCGGCGGCGTCGACGTGTTCAGCCGGATCATCTCGGACGGCTTGACCTTCTTCGGCTGGTTGAGGTCCTTCACGCCCGTGAGGAAGATCGAGACGATGTCCTCCCGGTTCCCTTCGGGGACGGTGACGCCCGGGTACAGCATCGGGATCAGCTTCGCCACCTCCGGCTGCTGGACCGCCGCCAGGAACTGTGCGTCCTTCGCCGGCGTCGAAGCGTTGAACAAGTCCTTGGCCCCCAGCGGAGCGACGACTTCGTTCACGAGCGGCATGCCGAGGCGCGAGACCTGCACCCACTTCCCGCTGTTCTCAACCTTGCCGTTCCCGAACACCCGGTCCGAGCGCCGCTCGGTCGTCGACCAGACGCCGATGACGGGGTCGTTGTTCGCCACGAGTGACGTGGTCGGCACCTGGAGCACGACGCTGTGCACGTTGAAGCCGGCCAGGCCGTCGACGCCGGGTGCGTTCGGAAGTTTCGACGCATGCGCGTCGTTCAGCGGTCGCAGCCCGGCAAGATCGAATACCGATCCGAGATCGGCGAAGAACGGGTCGTCGCGCGGGCCGGCAAACGACTTGCCGCCACCCTGCACGTCGACGATCGCCGCCGCCGCGAGCTGGTCGTAGTTGGGAGTCGACCGGGGCCCGATGTTCGCGGGCGCGACCGGCGCGTTGTCGACCAACGTCGTCCGCTTGCCGCCTCGAACCTCCGTCAGCGTGTAGAACTGCTTGATGTTGAGGTTCTTCGAGTCGATCGACTCGATCGGTCCCGTGTTGTACAGGAACGTCTTGCCGTTCCCGACCTTGGTCTGGAACCGCCATTCGTAGACGACGTCGGCACTGGCGTCGCCGTTGTTGTCCACGTTGACCTTGTAGAGCACGTCGTCACCGAACTTGTTGAAGTTCGGTCCGCCCGCCGGCAGCTCGAACGGCACCCAATTCGCTACGAAGGTGACGCTGTCCGGCTTGTCCGGGCTCACGAATGCATACGTATCGGTGTTGTCTGCCACCGGGTCTTCGCTGATCAGCGGCGCCTCGCGGTGACTCGAGGCCCCTGCTGTCATCAGGCCTGAGATCGCGAGCGCGACGCCGACAGCCAAAGCTGGCAGCACGAGACGCCGGCGCTTCTTTTTCAGGGATTCCACGCTTGCCTCCTCGGAGAAGTCGTGTGGCTTGCGCCGGATGTCCGCATGCGCCGGAGGAGCAACGCGGCCGCCGGCGCACGGCCGCGCCCTCCCGTGCGTCGCGGGCGGCTCATGGCGAGTCACCCGGCAACGATTCGAGAACTCCGATCACGACCCACCGGTCTCCGATGGGCGCGAGAACGACTGACATCGGCGCGGGGCTCTCCACCGAGACAGCCCGAGCCCACGTGAACACGTCGGGACCGAAGGCGGCGACGAACGGCTCGACGCCGGTCCCGGCGCGCAGCGGTGCCGCGGTCCCGACGCGCACCTGCCCGCGAGCCCCGCACAAGTCGGCGGCGACAGCCGTCACGCCGAGCAGCCCGTCGCGGTATTGCGGCGCGCGCCGGCACTGAGCTCGCGCCGAAACCCATGAAGTTGCCGCATCGACCGCCGCGGCATCGGGCGGGTACTCGGGCACGAGCGTGCTGTTGTCGAAGTCGACGCGCCACCCGCCGTCTTCGGCGACGGCGATCCACGTGGCCTTGGCGCGGGCGGGCACGAGACCGACGATCGTGTCGAGTCCCGGTTGAAACTCCATTTCGGCTGCGATCTCGGCTCGATCTGGCGCGGTCCGGGTCTCGCCGAGTGTGAAGCCGCGGATGGTCGGCAGCTGCGCGTGAAGGGTGGTCCATTCCCCGTGTGATCCGGCGCGCAGTCGGTCCGGTCCGCTCAAACTTCCGTACGAGGATGCGAAATCACCTGCGGCTTCCGCGTCCAGGAACCCGGTGACCGCCGCAACCGGGGTGTTCGCAGGCGGTGCCGGGGGCTCGACACTCGCCGGGTCGGCCATCGGTGGCGGGAGCGGCTTCGCCACGCGTGCGTCGGACAGCTGCGACAGCTGAACCCGTGGATTCGCGTCGGTAGGAGACGCCGGGTCGTCTCCGCCCGAGTCGTTCAGGACATGAGGCACCAGCGCGAGCCCGAAGCCAACGGCGACCGCGAACAGCACAACGACCGCGTCCCGCAGTCGGATCGCCATCCGTGATCGGATGGTCCCGAAGACGGATGTTTTAGGCGTCAGCCTTCCGTTCACGCGGTCGTCTACGAGGCACGCTCGAACGACGGATGATCACGCGCAGAATCTTCACAAGGCGCGCGCGGCCCTTGCCGGCGTCATCCAGATCGTCCCGGTGCACCGGATAGGACGCGGTCCTAGTCGCGACGGATCGTGGAACCGAACTCGGTGCGACGGTGTAGAAGGCACATGGACCGTCGAACCGTCACCACCAGCATCA
>DASYQJ010000275.1:0-1737 GCA_036005605.1 Acidimicrobiia bacterium | reverse complement strand
TATCCGAGGTGGGCCTCGAGCACCTGGCCGACGTTCATGCGGGACGGGACGCCGAGCGGGTTGAGGATGATGTCGATCGGGGTGCCGTCGGCGAGGTAGGGCATGTCCTCGATCGGCAGGATCTTGGCGATCACGCCCTTGTTGCCGTGGCGCCCGGCGAGCTTGTCGCCCTCCGAGATCTTGCGTCGCTGCGCGACGTACACCCGGACGAGCTCGTTCACACCCGGGGGCAGCTCGTCGCCGTTGTCGCGCGAGAACTTGCGCACGTCGATGACCTTGCCGGTCTCGCCGTGCGGCACCTTCAGCGACGTGTCGCGGACCTCGCGGGCCTTCTCGCCGAAGATGGCCCGCAGCAGCCGCTCCTCGGGAGTGAGCTCGGTCTCGCCCTTCGGAGTCACCTTGCCGACGAGGATGTCGCCGGGCCCGACCTCGGCGCCGACGCGGATGATGCCGCGCTCGTCGAGGTCCTTGAGGATGTCCTCGGACAGGTTCGGGATGTCTCGCGTGATCTCCTCGGCGCCGAGCTTCGTGTCGCGGGCGTCGATCTCGTGCTCCTCGATGTGGATCGAGGTGAGCACGTCGTCGCGTACGAGACGCTCCGAGATCACGATGGCGTCCTCGTAGTTGTGCCCCTTCCAGGGCATGAACGCCACGAGGAGGTTCTTGCCCAGCGCGAGCTCGCCGTTGTGCGTGGACGGCCCGTCGGCGAGCACGTTGCCCTTGCGGACGTGGTCGCCCGTCTCGACCAACGGCTTCTGGTTGATGCAGGTCCCCTGGTTCGAGCGGCGGAACTTGGACAGCCGGTGCGTGGTCCGGCCGTTCTTCTGGTAGTCGACGACGATCGAGTCGCCCGACACCTCGGCCACGGTGCCGGTGTCGTCGGCGATGACGAGGTCGCCGGCGTCGCGCGCGGCCCGACTCTCCACGCCGGTGCCGATGAACGGCGCGGTCGAGCGCAACAGCGGCACCGCCTGGCGCTGCATGTTGGCGCCCATCAGGGCGCGGTTGGCGTCGTCGTGCTCGAGGAACGGGATCAGGCTCGTGGCCACCGAGACGATCTGCTTCGGCGACACGTCCATGTAGTCGACCTCGTGCGGGTCGACGTACGCGACCTCGCTGCGGCGCGCCCGCACCAGCACCTTCTCGTCGAGGAACCGGCCCCGGTCGTCGACCCGGGCGTTGGCCTGGGCGATGACGTAGCGGTCCTCGTCGTCGGCGGCGAGGTACTCGATCTCCTCGGTGGCGACGCCGTCGCGCACCTTCCGGTACGGCGTCTCGATGAAGCCGAACCGGTTGATGCGGGCGTACGTCGACAGGTAGCCGATGAGGCCGATGTTCGGGCCTTCCGGCGTCTCGATCGGGCACATCCGGCCGTAGTGGCTGGGGTGCACGTCGCGGACCTCGAAGCCGGCGCGCTCCCGCGACAGGCCTCCCGGCCCGAGCGCGGAGAGACGACGCTTGTGCGTGAGCCCGGCGAGCGGGTTCGTCTGGTCCATGAACTGGCTCAGCTGGCTCGAGCCGAAGAACTCCTTGATGGCGGCGACGACGGGCCGGATGTTGATGAGCGTCTGGGGCGTGATCGCCTCGACGTCCTGGGTGGTCATGCGCTCCCGGACCACGCGCTCCATGCGCGAGAGGCCGACCCGGACCTGGTTCTGGATCAGCTCACCGACGGACCGCACCCGGCGGTTCCCGAAGTGGTCGATGTCGTCGGGGTAGTAGTCGGGGTCGTTGTTG
>DASYQJ010000274.1:0-8883 GCA_036005605.1 Acidimicrobiia bacterium | reverse complement strand
CGTGCCGGGAGCCGGTGATCGACGGGTGCTCGGTCGACCCGTACATGCGCACGATCGAGATGTCCATGGCATCGGCGCGGTCGGTCACCGCCGCCGGGACCGACGAACCGCCCATTCCGACGTGACGCATCAGTGCCCGGTGCTCGTCCGTGAAGTCGGGATGATCGAGCAGGCTCGTGAGGAAGAACGTCGCGCCGGCGCCGCTGTACACGCGGTCTTCGAGCATGGCGGCGAGAACCGTGGCCGGGTCCCACACGTCGATGAGGTGGATCGGCTCGCGGCGGAAGACGGGGAGCAGGAGCGCGGCAAGCATGCCGATGCCGTGGCCGACGGGCGCGCCGACGAGCGCCGGAATTCCGCCGCCGGACTGCATCGCCCCGAGCTGGCGGATCTCGAAGCCGATGGTGCGATGCGCGTGCACGACGCCCTTCGGATCGGCCGTCGTGCCGGAGGTGTACGCGACGAGCGCGGGCGCGGACGAGTCGACTCGCGCGGGCACGTCGACCGCGTCGGCTTCGGCGAGCGACGTGAACGGGAGCAGGTCGGGCGGGACGTCGTCGTCGGACACGACGGCGACGAGCTCGAGGTCGGGGACGTCGGGGCGAATCGTGTCGAGGTTGGCGAGGTAGTCGAGGTGACCGAAGCGGTCGGCGGTGACGAGGACGCGCGCACCGGACTGGCGGAGGATGAATCCGACTTCCTTCATGCCGTAGAAGTGCACGATCGGCACCGGCACCGCGCCGAGGAACGCCGTCGCCCAGAACGTCGCCGCCGCCTCGACCCAGTTCGGCAGCTGGAACGCCACGAGGTCACCAGGCCCGACGCCCCGGGCGCGCAGCCCGCCGGCGACGCGGCGGGCGAGGTCGGCGACGTCGCCGAGCGTGCCCGAGTACGGACGCACCCGGGATCGGACCTTGCACGCGAGGTCGGCGCCGTCGGCCAGACCGGTGGCAAGGATTTCGCCGAGCGTGTCGTCGCTCCACGAGCCGTCGGCGACGTATCGGCGCGTGAGATCGGCCGGTGGCGTGCGGAGCTGCCAGTCGCGCGGCACGTCGACGGACCGTACTTGGGCCGGGACTTTCCTCGCCCGCCGGGCTTGGAATAGCATTCCCCTTGTGCAGAACGCCGTTCCCACAGCTGGGCCGGACGCCGGTCCCCCGGTCGCCGAACGGGTGGCGTCGAGGACACTTTCGGTCCGCTCGGAGGCGTACGCCGACGAGGTCCGCCGCCTCGTGGCTGCCGGCTACGCGGTGATGCGCCGCACGGGCACGCTCGATCCGCGCGTGCACGACATCGTGCGCGAGGCCGGGCTCTCGAACCAGGCGTTCTACCGGCACTTCCGGGGCAAGGACGAGTTGCTCGTCGCGATCCTCGACGACGGCCAACGTCAGCTCCTGACCTACCTCGAGCACCGCATGGCGGGCGCCGACCCGGGTGCGGCGCAGGTGCGGGCGTGGGTCGGCGGCGTCATGGAGCAGGCACGGAATGCGGCCGCGGCCGAGAACACGCGGCCGTTCGCGATCAACAACGCCCGACTCGCCGATCGGTTCCCCGAGGAGGTGGCGCACTCGCGCGAGCTCCTCGTGCGCCCGCTCCGCGACGCGGTGGCAGACGCCGGCGGCGACCCGCAGCGCGACGCCGACGCGATCTATCACCTCGCGATCGGATGCATGAACGACGCGCTCGTCGCCCGCCGCCGCCCGACCAAGGACGACGTCGAACACCTGGAGCAGTTCGTGCTGGGAGGGCTGCGTGGAACGTGAGCTCCTGATCACGGGAATGGGCGGCCAGGGCGTACAGCTCGCCGCGCAGGTGATCGCGCGCGGCGCCACGCTCGAAGACCGTCACGTGATGTTGTTCGGCGTGTACGGCGGTGCGATGCGCGGCATGAATACGGACGGGACCGTCGTCGTCGGCGACGCGCCGCTCCAGGCGCCACCGCTCGTCTCGCGCACGTGGTCGGCCATCGCCATGCACGACAAGTTCTGGGCGCCGGTGGCCCCGAAGGTGCGTACAGGCGGGCTCGTGCTGGTCAACGACGCCACGTTCGAGCAGCCTCTCGACGAGGAGCGCTACCGCGTGTTCCGCGTTGCCGCTACCGACATCGCGGCCGGGCTCGGCAACGAGCTCGGCGGGTCGATGGTCATGGCCGGCGCGTACGTCGGGATCACGGGTCTCGTCGGTATCGACGCGACCGTCGAGGCGATGCGCCAGTCGATCCCTCCCTATCGCCAGCAGCACATCGCCGCGAACGAGGTGGCGATTCGGGCCGGGTTCGACACCGTCGAGCATCTCGCGTTCCCGGCGTGGGAGCAGGAGGCGGCGCGGGCATGACGGCGATCAAGAGCCGTGGCACCATCACGATCGACACCGATACGTGCAAGGGCTGCGAGCTCTGCATCACCGCGTGCCCGCCGCGTGTGCTGTCGATGACGAGCGAGGTCAACCAGCTCGGCTACCGCTACCCGCAACTGCACCCCGGCTGCACCGGGTGCGCCGCCTGCCTGATGGTGTGTCCCGACTTCTGCTTCGAGGTGTTCCGCTTCGACGAGCCCGTCCTGACCGACATCGCCGGTGCCGCCGAGGAGCCGTCGTGACGGTCGTCGCCCCCGCCGACCGACGCCTCATGGAGGGCTCCGAGGCGATGGCCGAAGCCGCGATCGCGGCCGGGTGCCGCTTCTTCGCCGGCTACCCGATGACGCCGTTCACCGAGCTGCTCGAGCATCTGGCCAAGAAGCTGCCAGAGGCGGACGGGGTATGCATCAATGCCGAGAGCGAGCTCGAGGCCGTCGGCATGGCGTGGGGCGCGCTAGCAACCGGCGCCCGCGCCGCGACCGGCTCGACGGGCCAGGGGCTCTCGCTCATGCAGGAGTCGTTCAGCGAGATCACGCTGGCCGAGCTGCCGCTCGTCGTGTTCAACATGGCGCGCGGGCAGCAGGACTACTTCCAGGCGACCCGCGGCGGCGGCCACGGCGACTACCGCCACCTCGTGCTGGCGCCGCTCGACATCGCCGAAGCCGTCGAGCTCACGCAACTCGCGTTCCACCTCGCCGACAAGTGGCGCAACCCCGTCCTCGTCTACGGCGACTACCTGCTCGCCCACACGCACGAAGCGGTGTCGGTGGAGCGCATCGAGTTCCCGCCGTTGCCGTCCAAGGCCTGGGCCGTCGACGGGTCGGGAGGCGGCACGGGCGAGTCGCGCCTGGTCACGCCGCTCGGGCTCGCGAAGCACGGCCACGAGGCGCCGGGCATCGAACGGCACCTGCGCGGGATCACGGCCAAGCACGCCGACATGGAGCGCGAGGAGCAACGAGCCGAGACCGCATTCTGCGACGACGCGGAGACGGTCGTGGTCGCGTTCGGGACGCCGGCCAAGTTCGTTCGCTACGTCGTCAGCCAGCTCCGGGCCGAGGGTGAGAAGGTCGGCTTCGTACGGCCGATCAGCCTCTGGCCCTACCCGTTCGAAGCCGTGGCCCAAGCGACGGACGGTGCGACGACCGTCGCCGTGTTCGAGCTCTGCGCCGGTCAGATGATCGACGACGTGCGCCTCGCGGTGCTCGGGCGCGCCCCGATCGTCGCGATCGGCGGCATCTCGACCGACGGGTCCGGCTTCGGCGTCGGACCGCTGCTCGACGCCGAGATCATCCGCGACCGCGTGCTCGCGGCGCACCGGGGCGGAGCGGACGCCGAGCTTCCGCCCCTACCAGTGAACGACCGAGGGTGAGGGGAGGGTCCGGGATGCCGCGTGAGCACGTCGGTGCAGAGGGCCCCGTCGGACCGGTGCTCGACACGAGCACGGCGCCCGACCACGCCAAGAAGGTCGCCGACCTCAAGCCCGACCTGCTGCTCACCCAGGAGCACAACCTGTGCCCGGGGTGCGGCGAGCCGCTCGCGCTGCGCGTCTATCTGGAAGCCCTCCAGGAGCTCGGGGTCACGCAGCGGTCGATCATGGTCGCCGGCATCGGCTGCTACACCGCGTTCACGAGCACCGTCGACGTCGACCTCGTGCAGGCGTTGCACGGTCGGGCCCCGTCGGTGGCAACGGGCGCGAAGCGCATGCAACCGGACTCGGTCGTGTTCACGCTCCAGGGTGACGGCGACATGGTGAACGAGGGCCTGCAGGAGGTCCTACACACGGCGGCGCGGGGCGAGAACGTCACGTGCATCCTGCTGAACAACGGGGTGTTCGGAGAGACCGGCGGCCACATGACCGCCACCAGCGTGCTCGGCCAACGCACGAAGAACACGCTCGACGGACGGGACGCCGAGTACCACGGCTACCCGATCCTGATCGGCGACTTGATCGCCCGGCTGCAGGGCGCGGCGTACGTGGCGCGCGGTTCGGTGCACAACGCCGGTGCTGTCGCCCGGACGAAGAAGATGTTCCGCCGGGCGTTCGAGTCACAGCTGCGCGGCGACGGCTTCTCGTTCGTCGAGGTGCTGACGATGTGCCCGACGGGGTGGTTCATCCCCACCGGCGACGGCCCCGACTACATGCACGAGACCCTCGGCGAGGTGCACGTCATGGGCGAGCTCAAGGTCGGCGGCGTCGTGAAGACGACCGAAGAGCTGCACGACGAGAACGTCGCCCGGCAGCGGGAGGTCGAGGGCGCGCTCGAGCGCGGCGGCCTCGACCGCTGACCGCGGGCCCGCAGATCCCGGCTACGCCTTCGGGCAGTTCTTGGTTTCGACCTTGCCGGGTCCGGTCGGATCGGCCGCCGGGGTCCACCGGCCCGTATCGACCCAGCGGGCGTTGCCGCGCTGACCCGCGCAGATCGACCAGAAGGTGTAGGGCGTCGACACCCGATCGCCGGCGGCGTCGAGCTCGACCGTGCCCGTGACTCCCTTCGTGCCGTTCGCCGTGGCTACGAAGGCGCTGCGCAGCGCGGCGGGGTCGGTCAGCGTGTCGGGATCCGTGTCCGACAGCGTGCGCACGGCGACGTTGAACGCGTCGTACGCCTCCATTGTGAACGCGTCGGCTCGGTTCCCGGCCTTCTTGGAGATCTCCGCAAGCAGCTTGGCGTCGCGTTTCACGCGGTCGGCGGGGAGGGCGACGAGAGGGCTCGGATACCCCTTTACGCGCGTCTTCGTCGCGAACGTCGCCGGGCCGCGGGCAACGAGGGACTTGGCCTGGGCCGAGCCGTCACCGCCGTACCAGCGCACCGCGTCGAGGCCCGAGACGGTCTGTGCCGCATTGAAGACCTCGGCGACCTCCTCGAACCCGGCGAGGTAGACCGCGACCTTGCCGGCGCCGGCCGTGGCCACCGCCGACTGGACCTGTGAGCTGAGGTCGGCGAGCGCGGAACCGAAGTCGGTCGTGCCGGGCTCGTAGACGACGCCGGGCGTGACCGTCATGCCCGAGGCGGTGGCGGCGGCGCGTACCGATTCCGAGAGCCCGGTGTTGCCGCGGTCGTTTCGCCACATCGGGACGATCGTCGTCGCGCCGTTCTTCTTCATGAGATCAACGCTCGCGCGGCCTTCGACGCGGTCCGTCGGGACGAAGCGGAAGACGTTGTCGTCCGGCTGGGCCAGAGACGACGCGGTACTCCCCTGCGACACGACGAGCACTCCTCGGGCCGCGGCCGTGTCTGCGATTGCGGCCACCTCGGAGCTCGACTGGGGACCGATCACGATCGGCACGTCCTTGTCGGCCAGGCGAGTCAACGCCGCCTGCGCCTGATCGGGCTCGAGGTTCGTGTTCTCGATGTCGAGCAAGACCTTCACGCGCTGGCCCTCGCGCGTGGCGTTCCATCGTTTCGCTGCGATCTCCAGGGCGGCCTTGGTCGTCGTGCCGAGAGTCGCCCCATCACCGGTCAACGAGAGGAGCGCGCCGACGTGGACCTCTCGCGTCGTGCTGCCGGCGCCGGACGGCGCCGAGGTCGCTACGAGCGACGCGACGGCGACCACCATCGCCACCGCAGCCGACCACCATCGACGTGTGCATTTCATCAGCTCGCCACCTGCCCGTCTCGCGGTGCGCAGCAATCTACACGCGACCGCGGGCGACTCCCGTTCGCCTGAGCACGGACTCTGCGTACGCGTGCGTACGGAATCGGAGGATCGGGTCGTCCGAGAGCTCGATGCCGTCCGTGACGCGGGTGGGGTCGAAGACGAGCACGTCGTCGCCTTGCTCACGGTCGTGTGCGAGCCCTGTGATGTCGAGCCGGCCCAACGTCACCCGCACCCGCTCGTCAGGCCACGGGACCGTGGGGTCGTCGACGGGATCGCCGTCCTCGGCGATCTGTACGGACAGCGTGAACGCGGCCGGGCCGTCTGCGAGTCGTGGGGCCAGGTCGTCCTGGAGGTAGTCGGGGCCGCGGGCCTCGGCTTCCTCTGCGCTGAGGCTCGCCTCGCCGGCTTCGGGCTCCCACCGGTAGCGGCCGTACCGGGCGTCGCCGGCGTCATCGACGAACCGGTACGCGTGCAACGAGTTGTACGCGCACCGGAGGTAGCTCTCCGGCGGCGTCGCGGCGAGCACAGCGGCGCCGGCGGTCAACGCCTCGGGGTGCTGTTCGAGGAAGGCGCCGATCGCGGCCGGATCGGGCTCGCCCGTCGACGGATCGGGGACGCGGGCACGGCAGAAGTCGAGGAAGCCGTCGACCGTGCTCACGAAGAACGCGGGCAGATTTATCGCCACCACGTCGGTCGTGGTTCCGTCGTCCAGGTAGAACTTCGTCGCCATCCCGCGGCCCTCACGGGGCTCGAAGTCGGGGGCATTCGGGTTGCCGCTCCCGTTCGAGAACCGCACGTGGGCGCGCACCGCGTCACCGCCGAAGTGCGCGGCTTTACTCAAGCGCGAGGCGTCTGCGGAGGGCGTGAACGTTGCCGCGCACAGCGTGCCCTTGGCATGAACAGCGCGGAACCCGGGATGATCGCCGCTGATAGCGCAGACGGCGTCGACCGCCTGGCGGGCAAGGTCGTCGGTGCTCATCGCCGCCCTCCTCTGTGATAGAGGCAATACATGGACTTTACGTATCCGGCGGAGGCCGAGGCGTTCCGCAAGGAGTTCCGGACCTGGCTGGACGGGAGCCTCACCGACGATCTCCGGGAGCTGGCGCAGCATCCCGTCGGGGACGATCCCGACCGGATCGAGCGACTCCGGGAATGGAACCGGACGCTCGCCGACGCCCGCTACGCCGCGATCGCCTGGCCTCCCGAGTACGGCGGGCGGGGCGCGTCGCTCATGGAGCAGGTCGTCTACGCCGAGGAGATGCACCGCGCCGGCGCGCCGGGGACGGTGAACATCATCGGCTTGTCGAACATCGCGCCGGCGATCATGGAGCACGGAACCGAGGAGCAGAAGCGGGACCTGCTCCCCCGCATGCTGCGCGGCGACGACATCTGGTGCCAGGGCTTCTCCGAGCCCGGCGCCGGCTCCGACCTGGCGGGGTTGAGGACACGCGCGGTCGACGAGGGCGACCACTTCATCGTCAATGGCCAGAAGGTGTGGACTTCGGGCGCGCAGTTCGCTGACTGGATCTACCTGCTGGTGCGAACCGATCCGGCGGTGCCGAAGCATCGCGGCATCAGCTTCCTCCTCGTGGACATGAAGACGCCTGGCATCACCGTGCGGCCGCTCGTCCTGATGAACGGTCACCAGCACTTCAACGAGGTGTTCTTCGTGGACGTGGCCGTCCCCAAGGAGAACCTCGTCGGCCCCGTGAACCAGGGATGGAAGGTCGCCATGACGACGCTCATGTACGAGCGCAAGGGCGGCGGCGGCCGGGGCCACGACGCGCAGATCGCCCGGCTCGGGACGCTGGCCAGGCAGATGAAGGTCGACGGCGTCCCCGCCTGGGACAACCCGCTGGTCCGCCAGCGCTTCGCTCAGCTCGTGATCGATGCCACTACGCTCAAGTACACGCGCTTCCGGAACCTGACGCGCCAGCTTCGCGGGGAGCCGCCCGGGCCCGAGGGGTCGATCCTCAAGCTGTTCGGCTCCGAGCTGGGCGTGCACATCGCCGACTTCGCGGGGGAGCTGCTGGGGCCTCGCGTGCTCGTGAACCAGCCGAGCGCGGACATCCCGGACGCGCCTCGCTGGTTCAACCGCGTGGTCAGCGCGCGTCAGTACACGATCGCGGGCGGGACGAGCGAGATCCAGCGCAACATCATCGGCGAGCGGGTGCTCGGCCTGCCCAAGGACTGAGTCAGCGCGGGGCGCCCTCCGATGCGCATCGGCGTTCTGCTCCCCACCCGCGGAATGGTGATGCAGTCAGCGCGCCGGCCTCCCGTCGAGGAGTGCTGGACCATGGCGCGGCTCGCCGACCGGGCGGGCTACGACGCAGTGTGGGTCGGCGACAGCGTGGTGGCGAAGCCGCGTCTCGAGCCGCTGACCACCCTCGCCTACGTGGCGGGGATCACCGAGCGCGTGCGGCTCGGCACCGCCGTGCTGCTTCCGGCGCTCCGCCATCCGGTCGTCCTCGCCCATCAGATCGCCAACCTCGACCAGGTCTCGCGCGGCCGGGTCGTGCTCGGCCTCGGCGTGGGCTGGAGCCTGCCCTCCGCCGAGCTCGAGTGGGCGGCGTGCGGCGCCGACCACAAGCGCCGCGTCCGGCGCCTGGAAGAGCACGTCGAGGTCTGGCGCATGCTGTGGCGCGGCCAGCCGGTGACGTATCACGGCGACGACGCGAAGCTGGTCGAGCACACGATCGGACCGCTGCCCTGGAACCACGATGGCCCGCCCGTGCTGATCACCGCCGGTAACCGCGGCGAGCTGCTCCCCGCCCAGTTCGACCGCTTCGCCCGGCTCGGGGACGGCATCATCACCACCTACCTCCACGCCGAGGAGTGCCGGCTCGTGCGGGAGCGCGCGGCGGAGGCGCTCGCGCGTCGTGGTCGGAGGCTCCCCGACTTTCCGCTCTGTGTCTACACGACGGTCCGTCT